>JAJECR010000243.1 GCA_022821935.1 Candidatus Latescibacterota bacterium | reverse complement strand
GTCGCCGTGTTTGTGGCGGCTCGCGGCTTCTACAAGGGCTTCGATGGGCAGGAATCCGTTGTCCTGGAGCCAGTACGCGATGGCGGCCAGGGCAGCGCCTTTCAAGCCGCCCGTCTTCCTGAAGTCCTGCGTTACCAGATTGGGCGGACCGGATGGACCGGGCGGGCCAAGCAGTTCTTCGAGCTCGGGTCGGAGTTTCGTGTCCGCGATGACCAGGGTGTGGTCGCCGATGCGGGACCGCACCTTGTCCAGCCCGTCCTGCGAGATGACGATCATGATATCGGGACAGTCGATCCCGGTGTAATGGATGGGAGGTCTGGACAGGATGACCTCCGCGACGGAAAAGCCCGTGCCGATCGTGATGGGATAGTCGCCCTTCTTGGTGGCCGACAGTCCGGCTGTGATGCCCGCCGTGGAAAGGAGGTCACCGGCGGACTGGATGGCTTCGCCGGCCGAACCCGCGACAATGACTTCCAGGCGGCCGTCCAGCGGCGCTTCGCAGGTGTGTTCGATCGGTTTCAGGGCGTCCAGCAGGGATCGGCCCTCCAAGCGATGGGGACGGCCTGTCGGGCGCCGGTTTTTCGATACGGTACTCTCATAATCCGACACGTCGTGCAGTTCCTGGACCTTCCTCAGACCGTAGGCCGGGCACATCTCCACGATTTCGATGAGCGAGAACCCCGGCGTGGACAGGGCCTCTTTCCACAGTTCTGCCGTGTCCTTGCCGATGAAAGTCCGCGCGGTATACGCCGCGCCGGCATTGTGGGCAAGCGCGCAGATGTCGTATCCCGGTACCGCCGACTCCGGCCGGTCCGGTTCCTTGAATTCGGTGGAGGACAGTCCGCTGGTCTGGCCGCCCGTCATCCCGTAGACCATGTTGTTCTGCACCACGAGGGTGAGATCCAGGTTGTGCCGGGCCGCCTCGAGCAGGTGCTGCAGGCCGATCGTGGCGCCGCCGTCGCCCTGCAGCGCGATGATCTTCTTGTCCGGATGTTCCAGGCCCATGCGGATGCCCATGGCCAGGGCGACCGCCCGGCCGTGCAGGCCGTGAATGGTGTGGCAGGTCAGCAGGGGATCCACGAGTCCGGTACAGCCGATATCGCTTACCACGATGACATCGAGGGGATGGACGCCCAGATCCACGAGGGCCTTACTCATTGACTTGTTGGCCACGGTATGGCCACAACCCGGGCAGTAGGGCATCTTCAGGTCATTGAGGATGGTTTCCTGCATTGCCTTACTCCTTCTGCGATCTCCTGGGGTGTGATCATGTGGCCGATTTTATTGACGCCGTGAATGCGATCGTGCCGGTGGTTCCCGTAGAGCAGTTCCCGCAACAGGCCGGCGATATTCTCCTCCACGACGACGATGTGCTCGTATGCGTCAAGCAGCTCGTAAATCCGGGGCGGTACCGGAAGCAGCGTTTTCATGACCAGGAGCGAGACCGGTTCGCCGCGCGCCCGCAGCAGACCCACCGCTTCCCTGGCTGCTTCCGCCGAAATGCCGTAGGTCAGGATGACCGTACCGGCGCCTTCATCCCGGTCGTGGTCGAAATAGGTATAATCATCGATGCTTTGTTCGATCTTGTTCTTGAGCCGCTCGGTGTTGCCGAGGGCCTCGGGACTGTTCTTCTGGGTGATGCCTTCCATGTCATGGGTCGATGAGTTCAGACGGACCTGGTGCAGGTCGCTGCCCAGGGGCAGGAAGGGCGGCGCCAGGTTCCCATTGACCCCATAGGTCTTGTATGCCCCGTTCCCCTCGTACAGGTGACGTTCCGCTGGCTGTACATCCTTCAGGCCGGAAATGTCCATATTCTGGTTGGTCATGACCATTTCTTTCGAGGTCAGCAATACCACCGGCGTGCGCAGGTTGACCGCCGTATGCACGCTGGCGGCCGCCATGTCCCAGCAGTCGTTCAGGTTCGAGGGGCAAAATACTGGCAGCGAATACCCACCGGAGATGCATCCCCGGAGCAGGAGCAGGTCCCCCTGGCCGCCCGTCGTGGCCGATCCCGTACTCGGCCCCAGGCGCTGGGCCAGGATGATGACCATGGGCAGCTCCATCATGAAGGACATGTTGATCGATTCGATCATCAGGGCGAAACCCGGAAAGGCGGAGGCCGTTACGGGGAACACGCCCGTCGATGAGAATCCGGCGGACCATTGCAGCGCGGTGATTTCATCCGGGGCCTCCAGGGCGATAGGAATGCGTTGCTTGGCGCCGGCGAAAAGCCAGTTGACCGGCGTGATGGGGTATCCGATGTAGGCGCCCACCCCGGCCCGGGCCATCGCCTCGATGATCAGCCTGGATCCGTCCAGGAAGACCATGCGTTCCCTAGCCGTCGTCATCTTCGTATGCTCCAGTCATGCCTGCATGGATTCCGCCACGATCTCGGCGATGTCCCTGACCTGCATGGGTTCGCCGGCCCGCTTGTTGGCGTCGTTCATCATCCTGGCGCAGAAAGGACAGCCCACGGCCAGGGTGTCCGCCCCGGTTTCCCTGGCTTCCCGAAATCGATTGTCGCTGACCGCTTCCTGTCCCTTTTCTTCCTCTTTCCAGACCTGCGCCCCGCCCGCTCCACAACAGAACGACCGGTTCCTGCTCCGGGCCATCTCCACCAGGGAGGGCCGGACGGCGGCGAGCGCATCCCGGGGCGCTTCGTATTCCCCGCCGTGGCGTCCCAGGTAGCAGGGGTCGTGATAAGTGGTCCGCGCCCCTTCCGATTCTCCTCCTACCTCGATCCTGCCGTCGTTTCTGAGTTCGTCTATGAGCTGCGTGTGGTGCATGACCTCGTAACGCCCGCCCAGCGTGCCGTACTCGTTCTTCAGGGTATGCAGACAGTGGGGGCAGCCCGTGACGATCCGCCTGCGGTCGGCGCCCGCCGCGTTCAGCGTTTCGATGTTTCCTTCGGCAGCTATACTGTAAAGATACTCATTCCCGGCTCTTCGCGCCAGATCTCCCGTACAGGATTCTTCGTTCCCGAGCACGGCGAAGTCCACGCCGGACCGGTGCAGGACCGTGGCGATGGCCCGTGCCGTGTCCCGGGCGCCGGGATCGAAGGCGCCGGCGCATCCGACCCAGTACAGGACCTGGTAATCGGGGTTTTCCGCGACGGTCTGCACCTTGAAGTCCAGGGCTTCGGTCCATTCCATGCGATCCCCGGCCATCTGCCAGGGATTGCCGTTCCGCTCGATACCGGTAAAGGCGCCTTTCAATTCACTGGGAAAGGCGCTTTCCACCAGCACCTGGTTCTGGCGCATGGCGAGGATGTCGAACATGGGTTCGTTGCCGACGGGACACGCCTCCGTACAGGCCCCGCAGGTCGTGCACGCCCATAGGGCGCTGTCGCTCATGGCGTAGGTGAGCAGCGGCTGCGAGTCGTCCCCGCCCTTTGCCAGGGATACCATGTGATCGCGGA
>JAJECR010000265.1 GCA_022821935.1 Candidatus Latescibacterota bacterium | reverse complement strand
CTGAACGACGACCTGTACGTGACCGACGGCTATGGCCAGAGTTACGCGCACCGCTTTACGACGGACGGTGAACTGCTCTGTACCTGGGGCGGGCACGGGAGCGCCGCGGGGCAGTTCGATACGCCTCATTGCGTGCGGGTCGACAAGGATGGCCGGGTCCTGATCGTGGACCGGGGGAACGCCCGGGTACAGATATTCGACGCGGAGGGCCGATACCTCGAATCCTGGGACCATCTGCTGGCCGCCAACGACCTCTATATCGATCCGGACGACGTCGTGTATCTTGCCGAGGCGCCCGGCAGGGTCAGCATACTCAACCTGGATGGCGAGGTCCTGTCGCAGTGGGGCAACAGGGACGGGAATTCCGGGTTGTTCGTGGACGCGCCTCACGGCATCTGGGTGGATTCTCACGGCGATGTCTACGTGTGCGAGGTACCCTTGGCCCATAACCGGATACAGAAGTTCCGGCGGGTTTGATCGAGCGTTACACCTGGAGTACTGCATCATGATCAGAAATGGACTGATATCCGCCCTGTGCGTCATTGCGATGAGCCTGGCCTGCGGGAACGACACAGACAACCCCGTTTCCAAAACTTCTGCACCAGACTCGCCCGACGTCGGCAGCACGGCAGGAAACGTCGTCTTCAGTCCCGGAGACGTCCGGTCCACTACGCGGTGGGGCACGGATGACTATGAACTGAACGCGGTCGCCGTCGCCGGTGATACGCTCGCGGTGACACTGTCCTATAGCGGCGGATGCAGAACGCACCGGTTCACCCTTGTAGCCGCCGAAGCCTTCATGGAGTCGGATCCCGTACAACTTGAAGTGGCCTTAGCCCACGACGCCGACGGAGACCCGTGCGAGGCTTACCCTACGGAGGAATACCACTTCATTCTCGATCCGATCAAGGCGCGGTACAAGGCGTCGTACGGAGCCGGACCTGGTACCATCGTCCTCAGGCTCGATCGCGCTCCGGGCGGATCGCTTGTCTATCGGTTCGAATAGCCAATTCCGGGTCGGCCGCGCAGCGACGAGACGTCTATATCCGAAACAAGACGAGGCACATACCATGGCATTTGAAATACTTGAACAGGGCATGATATCCCGGCAGCCGTCGACCGGACCGGACGCGGTGGCGGCCTGCTCCCGTTGCGTGGTCACCGGAGATGGCGGCCTGGTCTGTTCCTTCGCCGTCCAGGAAGCGCTGGGACAGAACGACTTCAAGCAGGTCATCGTCCACTCGAAGGACGGCGGGAGATCGTGGACGAAACCGGCCTATCTGTGGCCCCATCTGCATGGCGATTACGCCCACATCGGGTCGATCAGCCAGGCGCCGGACGGGACCTGCTTCATCACGGGCATACGCATTCCTATCGATGAGCCCGGCGAATCGTTCTGGTTGGACGAGACCCATGGCATCAAGCAGAACGCCATGTTCTGGGCGTCGGCGGCGGACCAGGGGCTGACCTGGACCGATCCGGCGCCCATCGTCCTGCCCGTCGCCGGTTCCGCGGAGGCCCCGGGCGCACTCACCGTGACACGCGACGGGACCTGGATCTGCTGTTATTCGCCCTACAATACCTTCGATCCTTCGGTGAAAGTAGACCGAAACCGGGTGGTTTCCCTTCGCAGTACAGACCGGGGCGCCACGTGGTCCCACGGATCGATGCTGCGTTTCGACGACGCCGGATCGACGGCCGCCGAGGCCTGGGTCGTGGAGCTGGCCGACGGGCGGCTCCTCGGCGCGTGCTGGCATATCGCACCCCATGGCAAACCCGACTATCCGAATGCGTACGCCCTCTCGCACGACGGGGGGAAGACCTGGACGCCGACCCGCTCCGCAGGTACGCTAGGCCAGTCCATCTCGCTGACCGCCCTGGCGGACGGACGGGCGCTGATGGCGTACAACCAGCGGCAGCATGGCGACCCCGGCATCCGCCTCGCCGTCGCGCGTCCCACGGACGACAATTTCGGCATCGAAGCGGACGAACTCGTCTGGAAGGCCGGGGTACGGACGCAAAGCGACACCTCCGGCGATCACGACGACTGGCAGGACTACTCCTTCGGCGAACCCGCGGTGACCGTCCTGCCGGACGGCACGTTCCTCGTCGTCTTCTGGCTCATTCAGCCCGATGTCCGGGGCATCGGTTACGTGAAGGTGAAGTAGCGCCGTGTCAAGCACGCGGATCATACCGGGTTCGCTGATCGGAGCGTCGTTACGCCACGGCATCTTCGCGGTCGTCCTGCCCTGGCTGATCCTCTACCGGACCGCCAGCATGGAGGAGATGCGCTTCGACGGCGGATATCCGGCCGTTGGCTGGGTGCTCGTCCTCCTGGGCGCGGCACTCTATATACGCGTCTTCGCCTGACGGCAACGCATGACGGCCATGGTGATCGCGTCCTCCGACGCACCCGGGATCCATGGTAGCTTCACGGGCCCTGCAGAAGAAAACTCCGCGGCAAATTTCGAAAGACAGCCGATCATGACCCCCAGGGGGATGTCCGGCCTGTATGGTCCGAAGGGACCCACGGCTGGTCCCGAAATCCCCTACTGCTCGGTGTCGTACTCGCCCTGTTCGGCGAATGCCTGGCCTTCGAATCGCTTGCGCTGCTCATCTATGCGGTGCTGTACTGGACCTGGCTGACGCTGTACCTGGTCTTCTTCGAGCGGCCGGCCCTGCGACGGGTCCTGGATGATGAGTACCTCCACTACTGCCGCTACGCACCGCGCTGGTTCCTGCCAATCCGTTTCCGTAAATAACCAAATCTCCCACATCCATATATTCTGCTGCCCGCATCTTGCTGGTTTCAACAGGTATCTAACATGCCAATTAGGTTTTTTGAACTCGGGGTGTAACGAGATATACGACCGAGATGAAGGCGCGGAGTGGGATTAAGGCTGTTGCGTTGGCGGATGCGTTACGGCAGGTTGCGGAGGTGTTACGGCAGAATGCGATGGTGTGATGTAAATCAGGTATGCAGTAAGGATCACCAAGAGAACAG
>JAJECR010000339.1 GCA_022821935.1 Candidatus Latescibacterota bacterium | reverse complement strand
GTGAACGACGAGACCGCAGAGGTCGTCCGCGGGGACGCTATCCTGAATAACATGGGCGGCGCCCATGGCATCTTCAACCATACGGACGAAGACCTCGAACTCTTCGTCGTCGGCGTGAGCCTGGAGAAGGGCAAAGTGGACGCGACCGACCTGGGCGACGACCTGGTCACGCGCTGACCCGCCGGCCAGATTGCCGTGTGGCCGCGCGTTGATCCGCCTGGAATCCATGGAAACCGGAACCAACCTATGACAGAAGAATCCTTTCAAGCCCATGTGCTGAATCTGAAGGTCGAAGGATATACCATCCTGACGGACCAATTAACGGCGGAGGAGTGCGCCGAGGCACGGAAGGAACTCGAAGTCCGCTATCCCGACCGGGAACGGGGCAGTTTCGAGTGGCTCTTCAACAAGGCGCGGGTCTTCGAACGGTTCTACCAGCTACCCGACCATCTGCGGCTGATCAGACACTTTCTCGGCGCCGACGCGCTTCTGAGCGCGGTGTACGGTTCCGTGGTTATACCCGGAGAAGGCGGCCGCGGCCTGCATTCCGATAGCGGCATCACCGGTCACAACCGGGACGCATCCATGCCGGAAGCCGACGAGGGGCGGCGGATCACAAGCCATTCGATCGCCTTGAACACGATTTTCTGCCTGAGCCCCTTCACCGAAACCAACGGTGCCACGGAATTCGTCCCCGGCAGTCATCGGTACGAGTACCTCGACGTGCCCGAATCGGCCTATGACAACGCCAGAACCGCCGTCGCCCCGGAAGGATCGCTCGTGCTCTTCGACGTGAATACCTGGCACGGGACGACCCGGAACCAGACCGGCGAGCCGCGCTACGCGGTGTTGAGTCCCTGGCGGAGGCGCTGGACCAGGTGCGAATACGAAATGGCCCGCGTGGTCAAGCCCGATGTGCTCAAGCGGGCCGGGGAAGACGGGCCGGTCATATTCGGTTTCCAGGCCCAGTCGCCCTACACCGAACTGTGGCAGTGGGACCGGGAAGAGGGCGGACCGAAGCCGGAGTTCAGTCACCTGCGGCTAGACTGAAGTCCGGCGGGATGTGTGAAGACCGAAACCAGGGGTTGTCAGCGCGGCCGGCCGCTTCGGGTCCGATATGTAACAGATGGATATGAACCTGGCCGAGTCAGGCCCGGAGAAAACTCGTGAAGATCACCGACGTGAAAGTGCACCTGGTGGAGTCCTGGCGTAAATCCACGGATATCGGCTCGCCCTGGATCTTCGTACAGGTCTATACCGACGAGGGCGTCGTGGGCCTGGGGGACGCCACGAACTGGCCGGGCGGAACGATCATCGCGCAGTCCGTTGAGGAACTTGGCAAGCTCATCATCGGAGAGGATCCCTTCCACATCGAGTACCTGTACCACCGCATGTACTACGCCCTCGAGCAGATCGGGCAGACCGGCGCGGTCATCGCGGCGGTCAGCGGCATTGAGATCGCCCTCTGGGACATCGTGGGCAAAGCCACCGGCCAGCCCATCTACAACCTCATCGGCGGACCGTGCCGCGACCGCATCCGGTTCTACAGTCACGCGTCCGATGCGGAGGAATGCGCACAGCTGGCCGCCAAAGGCGTCACCGCCATCAAGGCGTACTTCCCCGCCGATCCGATGGTCCCGGGGGAGCGCATCGACTCGCCACGCTCCGTCACGCTGCGCGAGGAGAAGCTCGCCCTGGAACACATGCGCAGGTGCCGCGAGGCCGTGGGCGACGAGGTGGACCTCTGCACGGACGTGGGTTGCCGGTACACCACGAGTGCCGCGATCCGAATCGGCAACCGGCTGGAAGAAATCGGCCTGCTGTTCTACGAGGAGCCGGTCCACCCGGAGAACATCGACGCCCTGGCCCGGGTGACCGCGTCCGTCAACGTGCCCGTATGCGTGGGCGAGCGGCGGTATACGCGCTTCGGCTTCCGGGACCTGATCGCCGCCCAGGCGGTGGACATGATCATGCCCGACGTGGTGCGCACGGGCGGCATCATGGAGACCAAGAAGATCGCCGCCATGGCGGAAAGCTACTACATGCAGGTCTCGCCCCATAATCCGAACAGCGCCCTCTCGACGACGGCGAGCCTGCACGTCATGGCCAACATCCCAAACGCCCTGGTACTCGAATTCGTGGACGAAAAATGGGACGCCCCCTGGCGCGACGACCTGCTGACCGATCCGCCGGTCGTAGAAAGCGGTTATTTCCGGCTCCCCGAGAAACC
Source organism: Candidatus Latescibacterota bacterium (assembly GCA_022821935.1). Classification (GTDB taxonomy): domain Bacteria; phylum JAAXHH01; class JAAXHH01; order JAAXHH01; family JAAXHH01; genus JAAXHH01. The sequence continues at coordinate 4,486 of JAJECR010000339.1, read as the reverse complement.
GGGACTGGGGACGGAACTGAACATGGATGTGGTAGAGAAGTACCGTTTCGAAGGGTAAGGAGCAGGATAAAATGCAACTGCATGACGACAAACAGACCAACCGCGAGGACAATATCCAGGGCGCCGAGATCCGGCTGCCGACTTCGGATCTGACCGCCGACCTGGCCTTCTTCATGAAGACCCTCGGGTTCCGCATGGACAAGATCTATCCTGCCGACTACCCGACGGTCTCGGTGGTCTCCGGCTACGGACTCACTATCCGCCTTGAGCAGGGCGCGGCCGAACCGCCCGGCACGCTCCGTATCCTCTGTCGCGATCCGGCGGCTTTGGCAGGCGGGCAGACCGAACTCACCGCGCCGAACGGCACTCGCGTCGAGATTGCGGAGGCCGATCCGCCGCTTGAAATCCCGCCTACGGAGCACGCCTTCCTCGTGCGGAGACTGAAGGACAACACGCCCTGGGTGATCGGCCGCGCCGGCATGCACTACCGCGACCTGGTGCCCGGCCGCCTAGGCGGGAGCATCATCGCCTCCCACATCCGCATACCCGATGCCGGGCCCGTACCCGACGTCGTGCACTACCACACCGTGGGATTCCAGTTGATTTTCGCGTATAGGGGCGAGGTGAAGCTCGTCTACGAGGACCAGGGACCGCCCTTCATGCTGAAGGCCGGGGACTGTGTGATCCAGCCTCCTGAAATCCGGCACCGCGTGCTCGAATCGTCCGAAAACCTGCAGGTCATCGAGATCGGCGTGCCGGCGGACCACGTGACCACGATCGATCACGAGGTGGAGTTGCCGACCGGGGTTCTGAACCCCGATCGCGTCTTCGGCGGCCAGACGTTCTGTCGCCACCAGCTCAAGGACGCGGTCTGGGAACCCTGGAGAATCGCTGGATTCGAAGCGCGGGAAACGGGCATCGGCGAGGCGACAGGCGGCGTAGCCTCGGTGCAGGTCGCCCGGGTGACAGGTGGGTCGAACGGGGCCGCGACGGGCAGTTCGAACGGCGGCGCAATGGGCGACCCGAAGGGCGGCGTGAACGGTGGTCTGAGCGGCGAGGCGACAGGCGGCTCAGACGGCGAATCGAGCGGCGGCGAGCAAGTCACGAGCCACACGGGCGACATCCTCTTCACATTCGTGATGGAAGGGAAGGTGACCCTGACCGGGGAAAACCAGGGTGCGCACCGGCTTGAGGCAGGGGACGCCTACGTCATCCCGCCCCACACGAAGACTTCGCTTACCGACCGATCAGCCGACCTCGAACTCCTCGAAGTGGCGCTGCCCGCGCGGTTCGATACCATCGTGCATTGATCACAAAACGATCAGCCTACACCCGGTGCTGCATCCCGTACCCCGCGGCCACTCCCGACATCCTTAAATCCCGCCCACTACACCGAGTTCACACGCCCAGCACCCCGGGGTCTCTCGTACGGCACACTCCGTCACACGCCCAGCACCCCGCGGTCTCTCGTCCAGCACACTCCGTCACACGCCCAGCACCCCGCGCAATCGGCCGGTCGCCCGGCTCAGTACCGTGGGCGGCACAGGTACATGGTTGTACTCCGAAAACCGCCTGTAAGCCCAGAAGGCGGCATACTGGGATTGGAAGACATAGCGCATCCGGTCGGATGTGACGGGTGCGCCGCGATGCCAGCACTGGTTGTTCTGCAGGTAGACATCCCCCGCTTTGCAGAAGGCCGAGACCGGCCCTCTGCCTTCAAACTCCGGGTTCTCCTGGCTATTGGGGTCTCTTCCGGAATACTGGCTGCCCGGGACAAACTGCGTAGGGCCATCCTCCTCCGATTCGATGTCGGTCAGGGCCATCTGGATGGTGAACCACTGCACCGGCATGCGGATTCGGGGGTCATGGCGAGGCACGTCGTCGGGCAACGGAAACTCCACCCGGTCGTCTACGTGCCAGAGATCGATCGCCTGTCCTCGCGCGTTGCGGATAACGTTCTGCCCGCAGAACTTGCAGTCCTCTCCCACGACGGCTTCGGCCAGGCTCAGGATCGGTTCCCGGATCAGCATGTCCACGAACACCGCGTCCAGTTCCAGTGTGTTGCGCAGCACGAAGCCATCGCCACGCCCGCTCACGTAATCGGTGCCGGCCAGTACGGGATCGTTGAAGCAGCGGTCCGTGGCCTCGCGGAGGGCATCGATTTCCTCCCGGGTCAGCACCCCCGGGATGAGGGCGAACCCGTCCCGGTGAAAATCCGTGAGGATGGCCTCCATTTGCGCGTCGTCGAGGCGCTCGCCTGGAAGTATGCGATTTGAGATCACGGTTATCTCCTGTCGGCTGGCGGGTTAGCAGGTCACGTCAGATAAAGGACACGTCAGGTAATCGCCGCCGGCAAACCCTGACGGCGGTCGCGGCTGGCAGGCGCATTGGATTGCTTGACATCCCGCGCCTTCCTGCTATCATGGCATGATCATAGACTATGGCTCCGACGTTGAATGTTCAACCGTTTTCCCGATCGCACAGGGGGCGTGCGCAGGATTTACGGCATGCATGAATGCCCGCCGGTTTGAAACGTGAAAACGCCCATTGGCTCAGCCACGCTTATCATGGCTGCCCGCGACAGTCTTTCCTTATCCACATGAGCAATACCAGCTACTACGACCTCAACACCGACGCTCTCATCGCCCGGTATGACGGCGTCGATCCCGCCGACGTCCACGCGGACTGGGCGCCGGCGCACCTGCGTGAAGAACCGGGATTCGCCTGCGACATCGGCGCCGGTTCCGGACGCGATGCCAATTGGCTAGCGGCCAGGGGATGGGAAGTCGTGGCGGTGGAGCCTAGCACGTTGCGGAACCGCGCTTCGGAACGCTCCCATCCACGGGTGGTCTGGATGAACGATGCGCTGCCGGATCTGCGGGCTCTGCGCGCGCTCGGACGGCGGTTCGACCTGATTCTGCTGAGCGCCGTGTGGATGCACGTGGCGCCGAGGGTCCGGGAACGGGCGTTCCGCATACTTACCGAACTGCTCAGTCCATCCGGACTGCTGGTAATCACGCTGCGACGGGGCGGAGACGCCGTAGAAAACGCCGCCCGTGGATTTCATGACACTTCGGCAGAGGAACTGATCGGTTTCGCCAACCGCCGGGCCATCGCGCTGCGCAGCCACTCGACGCGGCCTGACCTGACGCGGCCGGGCATACATTGGGAATCGCTGGTCTTCGCCATTCCGGACGACGGCACCGGCAGCCTGCCGCTGCTGCGCCACGTGATCGTGAACGACAACAAGTCTTCGACCTACAAGCTGGGGCTGCTTCGGACCCTGGTGCGTCTCGCTGAAACGGCGCCGGGGCTGGTCATCAATCGCACGGACGACTACGTGGAAATCCCCTTCGGAGCCGTCGGTCTGTACTGGTTGAAGCAATACCTGCCCCTGGTCCTTCATCATCGACTGCCGCAACGCCCTTCGGGTGCGGGTGGATATGGCTGGGCAAAGGACGCGTTCTACCGGATGCGGGAAGTCTCGCCTTCCGACCTTCGACTCGGCGCCCGGCTCGATACGGACCGGGCCGTGATACTTACACGGGCCATAAACGACGCCTGCGAGAATATCGAGCGAATGCCGGTACACTACATCACGTATCCTGCTTCAGACAACAGGCAATTGTTCGAATCAGGTTTTACCAGAACGCGGGCGACCGGCCGGCCCATCGTGCTGTCGCGCGAGTACCTGGCGCGGTTCGGCCGATTCAGGATTCCCGCATTGCTCTGGCAGGCACTCGGTCAGTTCGCCTGCTGGCTGGATCCGGTCATCGTACGGGAATGGCGGCAACTGACTTTGAATTGGGACGGTCCGGCACGCCTGCACGACGCTGCGCGATGGGCGGCCGACACCGGCCAATCTGCCGCCCTGGTCCGGGAAAGCGGGGCGGAAGCGACACCGAACGACCCCTTCGATTGGACCGAAAGCCGCTACGACACCGGCATTGCCCTCGAACGGGCGAAGGAGTTGCGCGATGACGGATTCGCGCTCACCTGCGTCTGGTCCGCGGCGCGTATTCGAACCGCTCCGCACATCGACCACTGCTTTCCGTGGGCGCGCTGGCGCAACAACGATCTCTGGAACCTGATGCCGGCCCGCGGCAGCATCAACCTCAGCAAGAGCGACCGGCTGCCCTCCTCCAGCGCCATGGCCGACGCGCGAGACCGCATGCTTGAATGGTGGCGGCATGCATGGGTCCAATCGCCGCGGGAAGACCGGTTTTTCATGGAAGCGCGGTACTCCCTGCCGGGTCTCAAGGACGACACGCCCAGGCTGGAAGATATCTTCACTGCCGCCCAGCACCAGCGCGCGCGCCTTAAACAGGACCAGCAACTGATCGAATGGCAGACCTGACCTCGGCGTGATGAAGACTGGACCGCCCCGCTTTGGGCCGCCTCCGGTCAATCACCCTACCGTCAGTTGCCCGAGCTAGGCCAGACAGCACCCTATCCCTCGTCCATCACAGCCTGGATCATGGCCTGG
>JAJECR010000223.1 GCA_022821935.1 Candidatus Latescibacterota bacterium | reverse complement strand
GAGTTGCCCGGCGTCGAGGGCATCCGGGACTTCGATGAAGCCCTGCAGGTCGAAGAGGTATCGCTCGTGGGGGGTCATGCGCTCTCCTTTTCTGGATCAGCGCTCAGTCGTCGGCTAAAACGTCATCCGCCGCGATCTTTCAGTCGTCATCCGCCGCAATCTTTCAAATGTCATCCGCCGCGTTCGTCCAGTCATCGTTCGCCGCGTTCGTTCAGTCGTCGTCCACCGCGTAGTCGTCGCCGTAGTACTTGCTCGTAGTCCGGGTGTGGAACTGGACCGCGGAGATGGGTTCGTACTTCGGCTCGCCCGTGTTGGGCAGCACCTCGAGCATCTCTTCCTCCCAGACGTAGACGGCCATGGGGATGCTGATGCGGGCTCTTTCGAACTGGCTCGTATCGAGCGGCTTGCTGACCCGGTGAGTCGTGGAGGGCAGCCGGTCGTTGGTGATCCGCTGCATGTAGTCGCCTGTGTTGATGATGATGCTGCCTTCCGGGGGATTGAGGCGGATCCACCTCATGTTCTCGCGGTTCAGCACCTGCAGGCCGTCCACCCCGTGGGAGGGCAGGATGGTGAACAGGTCGACGTCCTCGTGGCCCAGCATGCGGCCGGCCCCGGATTCGTCGTCCTCTTTCGTTATGGGCGGGTAGTAGTTCAGCCGGAACCCGAAGTTCGTCCGCGTGAGCTTTTCGTCGTAGAGGGACGGATCACAGCCCAGGTAGGTGAGGATGCTCTGCATGAGGGGCAGGATCAGCTTCTCATGGCGCTGGATGACCTGCCGGAAGAAGGGCTCGTATCCGGTCGCGGGCCAGTAATCTGATTCACTGTATTCCGGGTTCTCGCCCAGGTTGAAGGCCCGGCGGCAGAATACCCAGCCCTCGACGAGATCGGGATGCATCCGGCTGGTCTGCTTGATGGGGAAATAGCCCTGGTTGACCGAACCCTCCCGCTGAGCCTCGTACTTCATCTTGTCCGCCATGGGCGTGGCCGTGAAGAACTCGGCCACCTTTTGTTCTACCTCGACGTACAGGCCGGGGGGTATCTCGTGGTTCTCGAGGATCACGAAGCCTATGCCCTCCATGGCCTCGCCGATATCCCGGGCGAACTGCGCCTTCCCCTCCGGACCTCCGTGATAGAACAGGCTCATGTCGCAGGTCCTGATCTGCGTTTCCACGTCGAATTCCTCTTCCGTCGCGCCTTCGGCCAGGTTGTACGTCTGTTCCTTCTTCACCTGGTCGTATTGGGTGTATTCCTGGTTTACCGCCTTGATGCCGTGTTCCTGGCCAGCCTGATCGGTGCTCATGACCGTACTCCCGGCCCCGCCGGCCGCCGTTCCGCGCCGCCGCGGGCACTGCTGTTATGGATCGCCTGTCTCACTCGGTTAATACCCCAATATCTCATATCGGCGGCAGGTCTGGCAAGGTTAAAATGGCCCGCCCTGCTGTGTCTGTCCGACCGTCTGCCTATCCGTCCGACGACCGTTCCGAAGGCATGTTCCGCGGGCGCCCGGACGACCTACAAAACAGTTGACACGGCGGCCTTGCGCCCGATACATATGGATCATGGCCAACGCGCGCTTCAACCCCCCTCAGCCCTACAACGAACCCGTCCTGGATTACGCCTCCGGATCGGCCGAAAGAGCGGCCGTCAAGGCGAAGCTCAGCCAGCTGAAATCCGCGCCCATCGAAGTCCCGCTGATCATCGGCGGGCGGGAGGTAAGGACGGGCCGCACCGCGCCACTGAAGGCGCCCCACGACCATGGCCTCGACCTGGGTGTATATCACAAAGCCGGCGAGGCTGAAATCCGCATGGCCATCGACGCGGCCCTTGAAGCCCGCGCGGCCTGGGCCGACATGCCCTGGGAGCAAAGGGCATCGGTCATCTTGAAGGCGGCCGACCTGCTGGCCGGACCCTGGCGCCAGACGGTCAACGCCGCGACGATGCTGGGCCAGTCCAAGACGGTCTTCCAGGCCGAGATCGATTCCGCCTGCGAACTGATCGACTTCTGGCGGTTCAACGTGTTCTACCTGGCGCAGCTTATGAGCGACCAGCCGGCTTCCTCCCCCGGTGTGTGGAACCGCCTGGAGTACCGGGCCCTCGAGGGGTTCGTCTTCGCCGTCACCCCGTTCAACTTTACCGCCATCGGCGGCAACCTGCCGACGGCGCCGACCCTGACCGGCTGCACGGTCCTCTGGAAACCGGCCTCGTCCGCCGTATACTCGGCCTGGCACGTCATGCGGCTGCTGCAGGAAGCCGGACTGCCGCCGGGCGTGATCAACTTCATCCCGGGTTCCGGGTCCGAGGTGGGCGATCCGGTATTGAACAGCCCGGACCTGGCGGGTATCCACTTCACCGGTTCGACGGCCACGTTCCAGCGCATGTACCGCACCGTGGCCGGTAACCTGGACCGCATGAAACACTACCCCCGCATCGTGGGCGAGACGGGCGGCAAGGATTTCATCTTCGTCCACGCTTCGGCGGACGTCGAAACCCTCGTGGCGGCGTCGGTCCGCGGCGCCTTCGAATACCAGGGGCAGAAGTGTTCCGCGGCCTCCCGGATGTACGTGCCCCGTTCGCTTTGGCCGGTATTCAGGGACCGGTTCACGGCGGAAGTCGCGCGAATCAAGACAGGTGATCCCGAGGATTTCACCAACTTCATGGCGGCCGTGATTGACGAGGCGTCCTTCAAGAACATTTCAGAATACATCGAATACACCCGGTCGGCGGACGACGCCGAGATCATCACCGGCGGCGGTTATGACCGAGAGCGGGGCTGGTTCGTCGAGCCGACTACCATCGTGACGTCGAATCCGAATTTCAAAACCATGGAAGAAGAGATCTTCGGCCCCGTACTGACCATATATGTATACGAGGATGACCTGCTGGACGAGACTCTCGCACTGTGCGACGGCACCTCGCCGTACGCGCTGACGGGATCCGTCTTCGCCCGGGACCGCGAGGCCATCGTGCGCATATCGGCCGCGCTGCGCAACGCGGCCGGGAACTTCTACGTCAACGACAAGCCTACCGGCGCCGTCGTCGGGCAACAACCCTTCGGCGGAGCGCGGGCGTCGGGGACGAACGACAAGGCGGGCAGCCCGATGAACCTGCTGCGGTGGATGAGCGCCCGGACGATCAAGGAAACCATGGTCCCGCCGGCCGACTGGCGCTATCCTTTCATGGACGAGGCGTGAGTCGGCGGTCCACTGGTAATCGATTCACTGAAGTTCAACTGGAGGAATAAATGAGCGAGGGAAGCCCCTTGAAGGTGCACGTGACCGGCGCGTATGGATTGATCGGCAACCTGACGTACCGGCATCTGAGCGGTAAGGATGACTACGAAGTCTACGGCAGCGGCAGACGGACTGCTTCCTCGGACCGGATTGACGACGAGGACCTCCTGCGCATCCCCGATGATCGTTTCTCACTGGCCGACCTGACCGACCGGGACGCGGTGTCCAGGGCGCTGTCCGGCATGGACGCGGTGGTCCACCTGGGCGCGGTCCCCGATCCCGGCGCGTCGTTCGAGACCATTCTGGAATGCAATATCCGGGGCACGTACAACGTGCTGGAAGTATGCCGGAAGGAGGGCATCAGGCGGCTGATCTACGCGAGTTCCGTCATGGCGAGCTGGGGGTACGGCCAGTTCTCCGAACCTTACGTGTCCCTCAACGAAGGGCGTCTCGAAGGGCTGCCCGATCCCATGCCCATCGTAAAGGTCACCGATCCGCCCAGGCCCACCGAACCCTACTCGGCCAGCAAGGTCTGGGGAGAGGGTATCTGTCGCACCTACCATGACGCCCACGGCTTCTCCGTCGTCTGCCTGCGCATCGGCTGGGTCAACAAGCGAAACGAGGCCACCGAACCCTTCTTGAGATCGGTGTGGTGCAGCCAGGCGGACATCACGACCATCATCGAACTCGCGCTCAAAGCCACCGAAAAACCGGTATACGAAGTGTGCTACGCAGTTACCGACGGACCGCACCGGTGGGTGGACCTGGAGCACACGCGGGACCGGTTAGGTCACGATATCACAGTTTGATTGCGCCGGCGGCACAGGTGTTTCGAACGACGTTGAAAACACTGTCAACATTGACAATACTTGAAAGGAGCATGCCACTATGCCGAAACTCACCGTGAGCGGAGTGGAGAATCAGGTCGAATCGGGTCAGCGTCTCGTGCTGGCCATCGAGGGCACCGGCGTGGACATCGGCCACCGCTGCGGCGGCAACGCCAAGTGCACGACGTGCCGGGTCACTATTTCGGAAGGCGAGCCGGACACGATGACTGAGGCCGAGCACGCGGTGCTTTCCGAAAAGGGGCTGGTCGGCCAGGTGCGGCTTTCCTGCCAGATCATCTGCGACCACGACATGTCCGTCGAGCCGGGTTTCCTGCTGGAGAACGAGGAAGAGTGGACCGACACGGGGCCGGCACCAGAAACGAATATCACGCCCGACCCGGTCTGGATCGAAAAACCCTAGTCATCCCTTGAGCGCGCCTACCGTGATACCCTTGGTCACCTGGCGCTGG
>JAJECR010000295.1 GCA_022821935.1 Candidatus Latescibacterota bacterium | reverse complement strand
TCTCACGCCTGTTGCGCGAACCCGAGACCGGCAAGCTGATCGTGCCCATCGTGCCTGACGAGGCGCGAACCTTCGGCATGGAAGCCCTCTTCCGCCAGTGCGGCATATATTCCCACGCCGGCCAGCTATACGAACCGGTGGACATTGATACGCTGCTCTACTACAAGGAAGCCCAGGACGGCCAGATCCTTGAGGAAGGCATAACGGAGGCGGGTTCCCTGTCCTCCTTCGTCGCCGCAGGGACGGCCTATTCGACCCACGGCGTCAATACGATCCCCTTCTTCATCTTCTATTCCATGTTCGGCCTGCAGCGCGTCGGCGACCTGATCTGGGCCGCCGCGGAGATGCGGACGCGGGGGTTTCTCCTGGGCGGTACGGCGGGACGGACAACGCTGAACGGCGAGGGACTGCAGCACCAGGACGGCCAGAGCCATCTGCTTGCCGACCCCGTACCCAACCTGCGAACCTACGATCCGGCCTACGCCTACGAACTGGCGACCATCATCAAGGACGGCATCCGGAGGATGTACGTGGACCAGGAGGACCTGTTCTACTACATCACCGTGCAGAACGAGAACTACGCCATGCCGTCCATGCCCGAAGGGGTGGAAGAAGGCATCCTGAAGGGCATGTACCGGCTTCGTTCGCTCAACGGGGGCGGGGCGAAAGCCCACCTCTTCGGAAGCGGTTCCATCATCAACGAATCGCTGAAAGCCCAGGAGATGCTGGCCGAGGACTTCGGAGTGGAGGCTGACGTGTGGAGCGTGACGAGTTACAAGCAGCTGCGGCGCGACGCCATGGACGCCGAACGCTGGAACCTGCTGCACCCGTCGGAACCGCCCCGCGTGCCGTACATTTCGCAAAGTCTCGAGGACACCGGAGGTGTGTACGTCATGGCCTCCGACTATGTAAGGACGCTGCCGGATTCCATTGCGCGCTGGGTGCCGGGTCCCGTGGTCTCGCTGGGGACGGACGGTTTCGGCCGGAGTGACAGCCGACCGGCGCTGCGGAACTTCTTCGAGATGGACGCTCGCTTCATCACCCTCGGAACCCTCAATGCCCTCGCCCGGAAAGGGGAACTCTCCCCCGATGTCCCGGAGCGGGCCATGCGCAAGTTGGAGATCGACCCCGAAAAGGCCAATCCTCTGGACGTGTGACGGATGCGGCGTGATGCGCCGTAATGCGCGTGATACGACGGATGCGCCGATAGGCCGGCGTCCCCGTCTCTTTCCCTGATGCCCGGTCGTAATCAGGCGTACAACGCGTTGCTGAAGGCGCGGCGATACTGGCGTGTCGTCGGGTGACGCTCGCCGAGCATGCCGAATATGGCGACGCAGCTCCGCCGGGGGCCGTCGTCGTCGTAGGACCGGTTCATCTCCAGCACCTCGATGAAACCTTGCAGGGCGAGATCGTACGCCCCCCGCCTGAGATGCCCGATCGCCTGGACGTAACCCGGCTTGACCGGATCTTCATCGAGGTTTTCCGGCGTGTCGAGGTGGAGGAACAGGCCGGCGATGGTCCGCAGGACTTCCGCCGAGTCATGGTATTCCGTACCCGGTTCGATCGGCTTCAAAAGGTCCAGGCTTCGGCCGGGGTCTTCATCCAGCCAGGTGCGCGCCAGGCAGACCGACGCCTGCTCGTTGTCCGGCTCCGACACCAGTACCTCCTCGAGCAGGGCGCGGCCACCCTGCAAATCGCCTGCTTCCAGGTGCCGGAGCGCCTCTCCGAGCTGCCGCGCGTGAGCACTCGGCAGGGCCTTTTTCAGCCACTGCTCGATCATGGGTTCCGGCAGCGCGCCCGTAAACTCGTCCCTTACCTCCCCATCCACGAACATCTTGACGTTGGGAATGCCCTGAATACCGTACCTGCGCGCGATCTCCTGGTGTACTTCCGTATTCACCTTTACGAGTTTCCATCGGTCCCGGTGTCGTTCGGCGAGGGATTCGATCACGGGGCCCAGTACCTTGCAGGGCCCGCACCACTCCGCCCAGAAATCGACCAACACGGGGATCGTGTGGCTTCGTTCCACTACCTCTTCGTTAAAGTCGGAAACCTCGTAGTTCATCGCCTTTCCTCACCGGTTAGCGGCGCGCGCGGTGACAAGCCGTTTATTGACATATCTGTTGGTCGGGGTTATCTTTCGATGCGGTTTATCCGGGTGAAGGGGCTTTCATCCATCGTCCCCAAAGAGTCTGCGATGGGTGTCGATCACGATGTCGGCCATGTTCTCCCACGACGTGCGTGACGTATTGAACACCACGTGGTAGAGGGTCGCGTCCGTCCAGTCGCATTGGTAGTTGTGCTGCAGGTAAAGCGCGCGCTGGCGGTCCTTTTCCTTGATGAGTTCGGCGGCCCGGTCCCGCGGGAGATTCATCTCGTCCATGATCACGTCGACCCGGTATTCGAAGGGCGCGATGAACCGGGTGTGGAAAACGGTTTTGCTGTCTGAAAGGATGCACTGGCTGCCGCGCCCGACGATGATCACGTTCTTTCTGCCGGCCAGCGAACGGATGGTGTCCTGAAGGATCTGGAGGTATTCTCCCCGGTCGAGAAAGGTGTTTTTGAGGGAGGTGGGGTCCTTCGTCCCTTCGTCGTCGCCGGGCACATAGGGCCAGATGAGGGGCGGGTATTCCGGGGACAGGGAGTAGACGGTCGAAGGAGTGAACAGCTCGCCGAGGAATCGACGAATGGCCGATTCGCCCACTTCGTCCAACCGTTCGACGACATCTTCCGAAACGCCGGCGGTATGTGCGATTTCGGCGATGAGTTCCTTGTCCACGCAATCATAGCCAAGGCGGTCCGCGACGATCTTCGCGATATCCTTCCCGCCGCTGCCGTATTCTCTGGCAACCGTTATGATGCTCATGATGGACTCCTTAGTTGCGCGCAGCCGTCAAAGGAGACGAGAAAACCGATTGAAGGCGCCGCGCCATGTCCGGTCATGATCCACTGAGCGAGACCACGGACTTCCTGCGTTCGCAGGGGTTTTCAACCGCCCGGTTCGGCGTGATCCTGGGCACCGGGTTCGGGACGTGCGCACAGATTGTCGACCAGAAATCAGTTGTACCCTATCGTTCCATCCCTCATTTTCCGGCGTCGACCGTCAAAGGCCACGAGGGCAACCTGGTCTATGGCGGCCGGGACGGTGCGTCCGTAATCGTGATGCAGGGCCGGGTCCACCTTTACGAGGGGTACGACATACGGCAAATTGCTTATCCGCTCGAGGTGATGCACCGGTTCGGCGTCGAAGTGCTGATCGTTACCAATGCAGCCGGCGGGCTGAATCCCCGGTACGAGGCGGGAGATCTAATGGCCGTACGGCATCATATCCATCCCATCGGCCGAAGACAGATGGGAGACCTGACCGCGGACCCGGACGACGATCCCTGTTATGATGATGCATTGAGGGCGTCGTTGCTAGAGATTAGTATACAAAGAAAACGGTCTGTTCAACAAGGAATTCTGGCGTGGATGCCCGGTCCGTCTTTCGAGACCCGCGCCGAAATTTCCTTGCTGAAATCACTGGGAGCGGACGCGGTGACCATGTCTACCGTCCCCGAAGTGCTGGCCGGCCGGCGTCTCGGCATGAGGACCGCCGCCCTGTCGTGCATATCCAATGTCTGGACCGGCCGAAAAGGGGAAACGGTCGATACGGAAGACGTGGCGTCGACGGTCGAGTCGTCGGCCGGACATTTTTCCGATCTGCTGGTCCGTCTGATCCGCAAGGTGCACCGGGAAACCTCCGATTCGTAAACTATCTCCGGCTTTGAAAGGGTAAGCGAGTACAACATGGCCTGGTTTGAAAGAAGACAGCGGGGACTGAATCCCCAGAAACGCAAGGAAATCCCGAAGGGGCTGTGGGTTAAGTGCGACAAGTGCGACGCCATGCTGTACAAGGCTGAACTCGAACGGGACTTCAACGTGTGCGGCCAGTGCGGGTATCATTTCAAGATCGGCCACCAGGGGTATATCTCCCTGATCATGGATCCGGACACCTTCGTCGAAGCCGACACGGACCTGCGCACCGTCGACCCGCTCCAGTTCAAGGAGAAGGAAAACTACCCGGACTACATGAAGCGGTACCAGAAGCGAACGGGCATGCAGGAGGCGGTGGTGTCGGGTACCGGCCGTATCGAGGGAAGGCTCGTTTCGCTGTCGATCCACGACGGTTCTTTTCTGGCCGGCAGCATGGGTTCCGTGGTGGGCGAAAAAGTAACCCGGTCCATCAGGCGGTCCCTCGACCTGAAGATACCTCTGCTGGTTGTAGCCACCTCGGGGGGAGCGCGCATGCAGGAAGGCATCCTCTCCCTCATGCAGATGGCGAAGACGTCCCTGTGGCTGAATCGCCTGTCGGAGGAGAAGATCCCCTTCATTGTCCTGATTACGAATCCGACCATGGCCGGCGTGATGGCGAGTTACGCTTCGCTCGGAGACTTCACCCTGGCCGAGCCGGGCGCCATGATGGGTTTTGCCGGCGGCAGGGTGATCGAGCAGACCATCGGATCGAGTCTGCCGGAGGGATTCCAGACCGCGGAGTTTTTCCTGAACAAGGGTTTCGTGGACCAGGTCGTACCCAGGACCAGGCTGCGGGAGACGCTGACCACGATCCTGAGTTATTTCCCCGACCGGGAGAAGAAGGAAGAGGCGGAACCGGAAGCGCCGTGATGGAACCGCCGCGCGGCACGCGGCACGCGGCCGTTATGATTCCAGCATGAGCTTGTTGAGCGAATCCTCCGGGACCACCGGGTAGTCACCGCTGAAGCAGGCCGTACAGTACCCCGCCCCGGTCTTTCCGTATTCCTTCGCGATCTTCACCATGCCTTCGATGGACAGGTATCCCAGGCTGTCCGCCCCGAGATAGTGCCGGATCTCTTCCACCCGGGTCTGCGAAGCGATCAGTTCGCCCCGGCTCTGCATGTCGATCCCGTAGTAGCAGGGATGGCGGATGGGAGGACTGCTGATCCGCACGTGCACCTCGGACGCGCCCGCGCCGCGGATGAGCCTTACCAGCTGATTGAGGGTAGTGCCCCGCACGATGGAGTCGTCAACGAGGACCACGCGACGGTTCCGCAACACCCCCTGGACCGGGTTGTACTTCAGCCTCACCGTGAACTCGCGCATCGACTGGTCCGGGTCGATGAAGGACCGCCCCACGTAGTGGTTCCTGATCAAGCCGATCTCGAACCGGATCCCGGAATGCTCGGAATAGCCCAGCGCCGCGGTCGTGGCGGAATCGGGCACGGCGATGACGATATCGGCGTCCACGGGATGCTCTTCCGCCAGTCGGCGGCCGAACCGGCGGCGGAACTTGTCGCTGTTTTCTCCGAAAACCTTGCTGTCGGGCCGGGCGAAATAGATGTACTCGAAGATGCAGGCGGCCGGCTCCGCCTCTTCGAAGGGGAAGAAGGACCGGATGCCCTGTTCGTCGATGACGACCATTTCGCCAGGTTTAACTTCCCGGACGTATTCCGCTTTCATGATGTCGAAGGCGCAGGTTTCCGATGCGAGCACGTGGGCGTCCCCGATGCGTCCCAGGCACAGGGGCCGGAATCCGCGAGGGTCCCGGACGCCAATGAGCTGCGTCCCGGAAAGGAATACGATGGAATAGGCGCCTTCCACGTATCGGAGGGCGTCCGCGATCATGGCGGGCAGATCGGGCTCATTGGATCGCGCGATGAGATGAAGGACGATCTCGCTGTCGGAAGAGGTACGGAAAATGGAGCCGGACTCTTCCATCGACAGGTGAAGCGCGCCGGTATTGGTGAAATTGCCGTTGTGGGCGGTGGCCAACTGTCCGCGCTTGAAGTTGACCATGAAGGGCTGCGCGTTGTCGACGTTGGACGTGCCGGTGGTGGAATACCGGTTGTGGCCGATGGCGATGTGGCCTTCGAGGTCGTTCACCCGTTCGCCATGGTCATAGGCTTCGCTGACCAGCCCCATGGCCCGGTGGGATTCGATATGGTTGCCGTCGGAGACGGCCATGCCGGAGCTTTCCTGGCCGCGGTGTTGCAGGGCGTACAGCCCCAGGAAGGTCAGCCTCGCGGCGGCGGGGTCGCCGTAGATGCCGAAGACACCGCACTCTTCGCGTATTTCGTCATCGCCCCACATGGCCTCGCCCCGGTTTTGAGTTCAGGAAACCCACCCACAGTATACGTGCCGGCTACCCGAATGTCCACCGCAATTTTGCGGAGTCGACGCCTTTTTACCTGGGCCATTTTCGTTGACACTCCGGGTGGCGGAATCTACATTGCACGGGGTTGAAATCCGTTGATTCGATACACTTATAAAAGGAGAATCAGTCTGTGGAAAGAACGCTTGTTCTCATCAAGCCGGATGCCGTACAGCGCGGAATGATCGGCCGCGTCACCGGCCGTTTCGAAAGCAAGGGGCTCAAGGTCGCCGGTCTCAAGTTGATGCAGTTGACCGACGGGGTCTTAAACGAGCACTACGGGCACCTGTCCGACAAGCCCTTTTTCCCCCGCATAAAGTCCTTCATGCAGGAAACACCGGTGGTGGCCCTGTGCCTGGAAGGCGTCGATGCCGTGGACGTCGTGCGGAGCCTCTGCGGCGTGACCAACGCGCGACAGGCCGCTCCGGGTACGATCCGCGGCGATTTCGGCATGAGCGTGCAGTGCAACCTGGTGCATGCTTCCGATTCCCTGGAAACGGCGCGGGCGGAAGTGCCCCGTTTCTTTTCCGAGGACGAACTGTTCACCTATGTGAAGGCGGAAGACGCCGTCGTCTACGCAAGCGATGAGCGGTAGGCGTCCTTCCCCGGCCAGGCATGGACATTCTCACCGGTACCATCGAGCGCATCACATATCAGAGCGAGGAGACCGGCTACACCGTCGCGCGGCTGCGTCCCGAACCGGACGCCTGCAGGACCGCGGAAAACCTGGCACGGGCGTCCACGCGGGACGGACTGCTGACGGTAACGGGCGAACTGGCGAAGATCGCGGCGGGCGAACGGGTCGAAGTGAGCGGGTACTGGGTAACCCACAAGCAGTACGGCAAGCAGTTCAAGATCGTCGAATCCAAGTCGATCCAGCCCACCACCACGGAAGGCATTCGAAAGTACCTGGGATCGGGGCTCATCAAGGGACTGGGGCCGGCCAAGGCCGCCATGATCGTCGACCACTTCGGCGAAGACACCCTCCAAGTCATCGAGAAGACGCCGAACCGGCTGTCCGAAGTGAGAGGCATCGCGCGGAAGACCATCAACGTCATTCGGTCCGGCTGGGAGGAACAGAAGCACATCCAGGAGGTCATGCAGTTCCTGATCGGACATGACGTCAGCATGGCCTACGCGGTGAAAATCTACAAGACCTACGGCAACGAGGCCATCAGGCAGGTCACGGAAAACCCGTACCGCCTGTCCACGGACATCTGGGGCATCGGATTCAAGACCGCCGACAAGATCGCCATGAACCTGGGGGTCGATCCCGGCGATCCGACCAGGGTGCAGGCCGGCATCCGGTATGTGCTGGAGACCCGGGCCGAAGACGGGCATGTCTACGTGCCGCTCGACGGGCTCGTGGAGGAGTCTACCGGCTTTCTCGATGTCGATCCCTCCGCCATTCCCATCGGTCTTGAAGCACTGATCCAGGCCGAGCTCGTCATTCGCAATGAAGACCGGATTTACCTGCAGCCCCTGTACTACGCGGAACAGGGCATCGCGCGGCACATCGCGCGCCTGGTCGAATATCCCCGCACCCCGCCGTCTCCAGAACGCATCGACGAACATATACGGCACATAGAAAAGGACCGGGACATCGTCTTCAACGCGGAACAGCGCGAGGCGATCCACACCTCCGCATCCCAGAGCGTCATGGCAATCACCGGCGGACCTGGGACCGGCAAGACCACCTGTGTCCAGGGCATCGTCTACCTGTTTCACCGCGTGGGAGGGAAGGTGGTGCTGGCCGCGCCGACGGGCCGGGCCGCGAAGCGGATGTCCGAGGTGACCGGCGCCGAAGCGAAGACCATCCACCGGCTGCTCGAGTTCAATCCGGGCGCCATGGCATTCGGCCGCGACGCGGACAACCGGCTGGAAGCCGACCTGGTCATACTCGACGAATCCTCCATGGTGGATACCGCCATGATGAACGCCCTGCTGCGTGCCGTGAAGACCTCCGCCCGTTTCGTCATGGTCGGCGACGTAGACCAGTTGCCTTCCGTGGGCGCGGGGAACGTCCTCAGGGACGTGATCGACGCCGGGCACGTTCCCGTGGTCCGCCTGACCGAGATATTCCGGCAGGCGCGGGAAAGCAGCATCGTGATGAACGCCCACCGGGTCAACCGGGGCGAGATGCCGGACACGAAGAACAGGAACCAGGGTGATTTCTTTTTCATCAACGAGCCTGATCCGTCTGCCGGCGCGGACACGATCGCCGAACTGTGCACGGACCGCCTGCCGCGTACATACGGACTCGATCCCTTTAATGAGATCCAGGTGCTCACGCCCATGTACCGGGGCGACATCGGCGTGGATCAACTCAACCAGAAGCTCCAGCAGGTGCTGAATCCCGAGGGTTCATCGTTGAAGCGGGGCGACCGGGAACTGCGCGAGGGCGACAAGGTATTGCAGACGCGGAACAACTACGGGAAGATGATATTCAACGGCGATATCGGCCGCATTACCCGTATCGACCCGGACGCGCAGACGGTGGACATCCTCTTTCATGAGACTGTTCAGTATGATTACGGGGAACTGGACGAACTCATTCCGGCCTATGCGATCAGCGTCCACAAGAGCCAGGGATCGGAGTACCCGGCGATCATCCTGCCGCTCTACAGCACCCATTACATCATGCTGCAGCGAAACCTGCTGTATACCGCCCTGACCAGGGCGCGCGCCCTGGCCGTCCTCGTCGGCACGCCCAAGGCCCTTGCCATCGCGGTGAAGAACAACCAGGTCGTCGAGCGGTACACGGGTCTCCGGGAAGCACTGGGGGAAATGCTCAGTGCCCGGCCCGGCGTCCTCCCCGGCCTGGCGACATGAGGCCCGGGAGTCGAAATACACCTTGACAGGGATATGGCGGGTCCTATCTTCTCTGACTTGATATCCCACATGGGGAAACGCACGTTTCCCACGCGGTTTTCACGCGATATTCAGTAGATGTATACACTATGTAAATTATTGGCGTATGGAGCGTTAAGGGATATAACCGCAGTAACGCTTCAGGAGGCAAGCGGTGTCCGTCCGTGAAGAGGAACTGAAGGAAGACAGTCCGGAGCAATACCAGAATCCCGATACGGCATTGTTCGGGGAAGCGGACGAGCCCTACCGGTCCGGATTCAACCTGAAGACGATCTGGGCCTGCCTGTTCGTCGGGTTCGTCATGCTGCCGGGATCGATCTACCTGAGCCTGGTGACAGGCGGGCAGACCGGCGCGGCGGACTGGGTCACCGTCATCCTGTTCCTCGAGATCGCGAAGCGCTCCCTGGTCAAGATGACCCGGCAGGAAATCATGATCCTGTACTGGGCGGCGGCCGGGCTGGCGGCCGCGGGGAACGCGATGAACACCGGGATAACCGGCGGCCCCTTCGCCCACCTGATCTGGGAACAGTACTATACCCAGTCTCCTGAAGCCACGGGCATTTCCCAGCTGATACCCACCTGGGTCGTGCCGACCGTGGATTCCGCGGCGCTGGCGAGCCGGACGTTCTTCCACATGGACTGGTTCGTCCCCGTCCTCGTGCTCACTGCGGTGACGGTCCTCTTCGCCATCAACTCCTACTCGATGGGGTACATCCTCTTCCGGGTCACCAACGACGTGGAAAGGCTGACCTTCCCCCTGGCGCGGGTGCACGCGGGCGGCGCCACGGCCCTGGCCGAAACGTCCCAGAACCGGGAAGGCTGGCGATGGCGGGCCTTCAGCATCGGATCCGTGATCGGCGTATCGTGGGGACTCCTGTACGTGATGATCCCCATCCTTTCCAGCACGTTCCTGGTCACGCCCATC
Source organism: Candidatus Latescibacterota bacterium (assembly GCA_022821935.1). GTDB lineage: Bacteria > JAAXHH01 > JAAXHH01 > JAAXHH01 > JAAXHH01 > JAAXHH01. The sequence goes on along the minus strand of JAJECR010000295.1, from coordinate 1,660 downwards.
ACCATACTGCCGATCCCCTTCATCGATTTCACCACCAGCCTGAAGGAAGTACTGCCGGCGACCATGGTGGGCATCGGGACCGATCTCGGCACCCTCGTGGCCGGATTCGTCCTGCCCTTCTGGGTCGTGATCGGCACCTTCGTTTCCTCCGCCCTGATCGCGCTCGTCGCCAACCCGGTGCTCTACCACAACGGCATCCTGACGACCTGGGAGCCCGGGATGTCACTCATTCCGACCCAGATATCCAATAACATCGATTTCTGGCTCAGCTTCACCATCGGCGCCTCCCTCGTCATCGGAATCGTGGGTTTCACCGCAACCATCCGGGCCATACTGAAATCCAACCGGGAGAAGCGGAACGATCCCGACCGGGGTAAGGAGGCGGTACCGACTCCGGAGGGCAGGGGCGACCTGCCGATCTGGCTCGTATTCATCTTCTGGTTCGTCAGCACGACGGGCTTTGTGGTCATACTCTACATCCTGATCCCCGACTTTCCCTGGTGGATCAGCGCCATCTTCGGCTACCTCTGGTCGCCGGTGTTTTCCTACATCGGGGCCCGGATGATCGGCATCACCGGCTCGCCCTACGGTTCCTCCTTCCCCTTCGTCAAGGAGGCCTCCTTCCTGCTGTCCGGCTACAAGGGAGTCGCCGTGTGGTTCGCGCCCATACCCATCTTCGAGCACGGGAAGGTGGCCGAGACCTTCAAGCAGCTCGATCTCACCAAGACGACCTTCGGCAGCGTGGTCAAGCTGACTGCGGTGACCACGATCCTGATGTTTGTGTGCAGTTTCATCTTTTATTCGCTCGTGTGGAAGCTCAACCCGATCCCGTCGGCCGCCTATCCCTACGTGCAGAAGATGTGGCCCCTCAACGCGGCCATGCGGACCATCTGGGTGAAGTCCACCCTGCCCGGCGGCATCACGTTCATCTTCGACATCATCAAGATCGAGTACATCATCGCCGGCCTGGGCGTCACCGGAGGACTCTTCGGCCTGCTTACGCTGGTGGGCGCCTCCCCCCTCTTCTTCTACGGCCTGGTCGGCGGCCTGGCTATGCCGCTATGGCAGACCCTGCCCACCTTCTTCGGTGCGATCCTGGGGCGCTACTACTTCTCCAAGCGCTTCGGCGAAGAGAAATGGATGGCCTACGTGCCCATTGTGCTGGCCGGCTACGGGGCCGGCATCGGACTCATAGGCATGATCGCCATCGCAATCGCACTGATCTCCAAGGCGATTTCGCAGATCGTGTATTGAGGAGTCCGGAACCGGTCTGGGTAACTGCAGATTCCGGTCTGTTGGCGGGGCTACACGGCTTCGCGAAACGGCGCCGCGAGGCGTCCGCTCGGCAAGTGCGGGATGTCGTGCAAAGATGCGCGTTTGTTGATGCTAGTGGTAGTTCCGTAGCGGTTCAATCGCCTCGGCTACGCGGGCGGCAATGTCCTGCGGCACCCGCGGATTGAAGGGGCCGCCCTCGCCGGCCGCAACGTCCTCCCAGCCGCCATCGCCCGCCTAGACGCCGTCAGCCAACGACTCCAAGAAACCTTCTCCGACGCCTACACAACCCGCCACTTCGAAACCATCGGCGCAGGCGAGTAACACATCCCGCCCCCTCCGCGAAGCGACCAGCACCCCCGTAGAGGCGAACCCTTGTGGTCGCCCT
>JAJECR010000074.1 GCA_022821935.1 Candidatus Latescibacterota bacterium | reverse complement strand
GGCCTGGGGATCGTCCCCCAGGATCACTTCGGCCAGTTCACCCGGTCCGTCCCACGCGTAACCATTGGTTGTCGATGCCAGTGCGCCGGGCAACGCGTCGTTCGCCCCGCGCAGGATGGCGGCCAGGTCGACGGGATGGCGCCAGGCGTTCCGTTCCTCGCTTCGCGCAGCCGCGCATAACTGGCCGACCAGGCTGGGCAACACCTCATCGGCGTGCTCCCAGCCGATGTGGTCCAGCAGTTCCGTGGACTTGTTGATAAAATCCACGACATGGCCGCCGTCCAGAAAGACGTGGTCCGTGGCGGCACTCATCATCATGTCCACCAGCAACGCGGGATCACTGCCCATGGACACGGCGGTGAGCAGGCACCGCGTGGCGCCTTCCGTGTCGCGCACCTCCACGAAGCGGCGGAACCAGCGCTTCAACTGTTCGAACGAGAGGTTTTCCGTATCCAGGGGCTGCAGGTCGAACCTCGGCGGCTGTCCGTTGCTATCCCGGGCGACGTGCGTCAGTCCCTGGTATAGCGGGAGGATCTGCTCGTCTTTCGGTAGATACCCGCACAGGTTGGTCATGGCGGTGAGAATGGTCAGGCCGGAGCCCCATCCGGATGACCGGTACCGCACGCCGTACCGGCCGCCGGTCTCGGCGATATTCTTGTAGGACACCCCCGATTTCAGCAAGGCGATCACGGCCTTGGCATTGACCAGCGAGATGTTCTGCTCGAGGCCTTCCCTCAGGCGGTTACGCCAGTATTCCGCGTCGCCCGATTGATCCCGGGAACCCGAAACCCACACGTCGCCGTTCCGTATCTCTACCGCGAATACTGGCACGTCGTCCGCAAAGAGATCGAAGGTGCAGCCGCTCTCCAAGTCGAAATCCGCGTGGTGCCAGTGGCAGGTCAGAATGCCGTCCTTGATCGTGCCCCGGTGCAGCGGGAAGCCCATGTGGGGGCACCGGTTGTCCACGGCGTGCACCTGCCCGTCGTCGTGGTGGAACACGGCGATCGGTCCGTCGTGGCCGTTGACGACGATGCTACCCTTCTCTTTCAATTCGTCCACCGAAGCGACCCGGATCGGGTCACGCAAATCCGCCTTCGAGGTGGCTTTCATGATGTTCCTCCTCAGGCTGCGACTCCAGGTTTGTGTGTGGTATTAACCAAAATATACGTGTCATAATCCAATATAAGAACACAAACCTATTTGTCAACTATATAATTTATAAAATATATTTAAATTTTATTGTTCCTTATGTTTGAATAGCGATGTACAATACAGTTAGCTTACACCGCCATCATGGCTGGAAACTGGATACATAGTCGAGGAACACGAACAGCAGGCACAGAATACATACAGGATAACAACCGACACATTACATAACAGCCGGTTCAATATCGGAGCATACCATGCCGTACCGGGAAGGCACCACCCGCCGTCAGATCCTGGAGTTGCTCAAGCGCCGAGGCGACATGACGGCCGGTCAACTTGCCGACGAAATAGGGATCACTTCCATGGGCGTGCGCCAGCACCTGAGCAGCCTGGAGCGCGACGACCTGGTCGAGACGCGTGTCGTGCGGCAGGACCGGGGCAGGCCGGCGCACTATTTCGGTCTGACGAAAGAGGCGGAGCACTTGTTCCCGGTGCGGTATGGCCAACTCGCTGTCGATCTGCTTGGACAGATTGCCGAAGTCGACGGACCGGAGAAGGTCGACAGCCTTCTCGCTTCGCGCACGGATAGTCTCGAGCAGGCTTACAACGGTGAGATGGCCGGGCAGTCTCTGGACGAACGAGTACGCGTTCTAGCTGAAATCCGGGATCGTGAAGGATACATGGCCGAATCCCGCGCGGAAGGCGATGAATACGTCCTGGTGGAACACCACTGCCCAATCTACGAGATAGCCCGCCGCTTTCCCCGGGTTTGCCAGCTCGAACAGGAGTTGTTTGAACGAACGCTGGATGCCGGGGTCCGCAGGGAAGAACACAAGATAGCCGGTGACGACCGGTGCCGGTACCTGGTTCGAAAGCGGGATTAATGGCCGCCCGTGTTTGGAGGCGTTTCCAATGAGCAAACCCAGAATCTGGTACCTGCCGACGCCGTCCCACACCGGCGGAGTCTTTAAGGAAGACACCTACCGGCGGCTTATCGCGAGCTTCGACGTGATCGAGAATGAGACGGATCGTGCCGTGACGTCCGACGAGGTGGAAGAAGAGATATCCGGATTCGATGGCCTGGTCACCGGCTGGGGCGTCATGCCGCTGGGCGAAACGGCCCTGGAGCGGGCGGATCGACTGAAAGTCATTGTCCACTCCGCCGGTTCGGTCAAGTACCTGTTCACCCCGGAGATGGTCGCGGGACACTTGGTGCCCAGGGGGATCCGCGTCATCAGCGCGCGGGGCGCCATTGCCCTGAACGTGGCGGAACACGCGGTCGGTGCGCTGATCATGATGAGCCGCCGGTGGATCCACCATGCACTCAACATCCGGGAGCGGGGCATGTGGCGGGATCCTGATCAGACTCGTTCGAAACAGTTTCTGCGCGGCGCCGTGGTGGGCGTTGTCAGCGCCAGCATGGTGGGACGGGAGGTGATCCGGCTCCTTCAACCCTTCAATGTCCGGATACTCGTCTTCGATCCCTACCTGAGCGATTGGGACGCCGGCCGCATGAACGTAGAGCGCGTAGCCCTGAACACCCTGTTCGAGATGTCGGACATGGTGACGATTCACGCGCCGTCCATCCCTGAGACGGACCGCATGATCGGTGCGGAACAGCTGCGGCTACTGCGGGACGACGCCGTGCTGGTCAACACCTCGCGGGGATCCGTCCTGGACCACGACGCGCTGTACGAGGAGGCGAAGGCCGGCAGGATACAGGCCCAACTGGACGTGACCACGCCCGAACCCCTGCCGCCCGACCACCGATTGCGTCCGCTGTCCAACGTGGTCATCACGCCCCATAGCTCGGGAGCCGGCGCCTACGGCCACCGCGAGATCGGCGAGATCACGTTCAATGCGCTGGAGCATTTTTTCTCGGGAAGGGAACCCGTGCCGGGCGAGGTGGACCTGGCACACTGGGCGCTGATTGCGTAGGGTGGGATTCAGGCCCGCCGCCGTGCCGCAAGTACCTCAGCCCTGCAACCGCCGCCGCGCCGCCATCACCGTATTCTCCATCAACATGGCCACGGTCATGGGACCGACGCCCCCGATGCGCGGCGTGATCCAGCCGGCGACTTCCGCCACGTCCTCGTCCACGTCGCTGAGAAGTTTCTTGCCCTTCCGCGTGATGCCCGCGGCCACGACGGCCGCGCCGGGTTTTACCATGTCCTTCCTGATCAGCCCGGGCGATCCCGCCGCAGCAATGATGATATCGGCTTCGCGCAGGTGCGCGGCCATGTCGGGCACGGCCGAATGCAGTACGGTGACCGCCGCGTTGCAGTTGGGCCTTTTCAGGGACAACAGCAGAGCCAGCGGCCGGCCGATGGTGAGTCCGCGGCCGACGATGACCACGTTTTTTCCTTCGATGGGCACGCCGTAATGGACCAGTAAGGCGAGGATGCCGTTGGGCGTGCAGGGCAGGGGGCCCGGCTTGCCGATCACCAGCCTGCCCAGGTTGATGGGATTCAGTCCGTCCGCGTCCTTGTCGGGCGCGACCGTCAGCAGCGCCTCATCCTCGTCGAACCCGTCCGGCAGCGGGATCTGCACGAGGATGGCATCGACCTCGGAATCTTCGTTCATCTGGCCGATCATACCGAGCAATTCTTTCTGGGTCGTGGTCGCGGGCAGATGCGTGTGGATGGATCGGATGCCGATTTCCTCGCAGGCCCGGTGCTTCATGGCGATGTAGGTGGCGCTGGGGCCGTCGTCTCCGACCAGGATCGTAGCGAGGCCCGGCGTCACGCCTTTCTCACGCAATGCTGCGGCTTCATTCACGAGCCTCGCCTGCATCTCGTCGGCCAGCTTTCGGCCGCTCAGGATCACAGGACCTTCGCCTGAACTCATCGCGTGCCTCTTTTACGATCTTGCATCAGATGTCCGCCGGTATGGTGGGATGCGCGCATCACCATGGCAGTCAGCTCAACGCGCTGATTCGACTCGCTGATTTCAACTCCGCGGCCACTATTCGATCCCCGCGGCTTTCTTGGCGATATCCATGCACCGCAGCAGGTCGTATCCCCGGAATATGGTGATCTTCTGCGCCTCCAGCGAGCCCTCGGCGTGGATGGCAAGCAGTTCGTGGTACCCGCCGAAATCGGACGCCGTCAGGTCGCGGATGAGATTGATGGCCTTCATCCGGTCCATGGTCGGCACGCCCTTGCGGCCGCCCAGGTAGCGCTCCAGGTCGCCGCGCGTCTCTTCGTTGTGCCAGTCCGCTTCCGACGGGCCCGTGACGAGCAGGGCGCCTGCGATGTCTTGCACGTCGCGCACGGCCTCGTGGTAGTTGTTGGCGAAGTGGTACT
>JAJECR010000346.1 GCA_022821935.1 Candidatus Latescibacterota bacterium | reverse complement strand
GAAACCGGTCCTCACGGCCCGGGACCATCCCGCGGTGACGGCCACCCACGAGGCCATTACCCGGGGTTTTGGCAAGGAGCCTGTCTACATCCGGGAGGGTGGCAGCATCCCGGTGGTGTCCATGTTCGAGGAGCAGCTCGGCCTGCCCACCGTCCTGATGGCCTTCGGCCTGCCCGATTGCGACGCCCACGCACCCAACGAGAAATTCCACCTGCCCAATTTCTACCGGGGAATCGACAGCGCGGCCTGGTTCTACGAGGAATACGGCCGGCGGCACTGACGCGGCCTACGCGGACTGACCGGCTGTTCCGGTCTGGCTGGCGGCCGCCCGTTTTTCCATGGCGTCCACGGAGGTTGCGACGGCGGCGTCGCCCGTGACGTTCACTGCCGTGCGGCACATGTCGAGGATGCGGTCGACGCCGAGGATCAGCGCGATGCCCGCGGCCGGAACGCCGATGGTCTCGAGGATGATGATCAGCATGATGATGCCCGCGCCAGGCACGGCGGCGGTACCGATCGAAGCCAGGACGGCCGTGAGGACGATCTGCAGCTGGGCGGTCATGTCGAGCCCGAGGCCCAGGGCCTGGGCGATGAACACGGCGGCCACGGCCTGGTAGAGCGCGGTGCCGTCCATGTTGATCGTGGCGCCGAGGGGCAGGACGAAGGAAGTGACTTCCTTGGAGACCCCTAGATTACGCTGGCTCACCTCCATGGTAACGGGAAGCGTGGCACCGCTGGAACTGGAGGAGAAGGCCAGGAGTTGGGCCGGGGCGATTCCCCGGAAGAAGCGGACGATCTTCATGTCGGAGAAGATCTTCAGCATGAGTGGGTAGGTGACGATGCCGTGGATCAGCAGGCCAACGAGGACCACCAGGCAGTAAAAGCCAAGGGCTCCAAGGAGTTCGCCGACCGCGGACAGATCGTCCCTGGCCACCTGGTTGATGGTCTTGGCGATCAGGGCGAAGACCCCTATGGGGGCGGCGACCATGATCATGTTCACGATCTGGATGATGACCGACGTGAGCCCGCCGAAGAAATCCACCAGGGGCTTGCCCTTGTCTGCCGGGATCAGGACCAGGGCGATGCCGAAGAGGAGGGAGAAGAAGACGACCTGGAGCATGCGTCCGTTGTTGCTCAGGGCGCCGAAGATGTTATCGGGCGTCATGTCCACGAAGACCTGCAGCGGACCCCGCTCCCTGGCCGATTCGGCTCGCTCCATGTCCGATTCCGCGTCGGACTGGTAGGCCGCCTGAAGCTGTTCCTGCAGTCCCTGGGGCACGCCCGTCCCGGGTTCGAGCAGGTTGACCATGACGAGGCCGATAGTCACGGAGACGGTCGTCGTGATGATGTAGATGGCGATCGTCCTGCCCCCGATCCGGGACAGTTTCTTCACGTCCGACAGGGAAGCTACGCCCATGATGAGCGAGCCCAGCACGAGGGGAACGGCGATTACCTTGAGCAGGTTCAGGAAGATGTCGCCGAAGGGCGTGATCCAGTCCTCGGTGAACTCGCTCCAGCCCATGGCCGCGGAAAGTATTCCGTACAGCCCGCCGAGGACCAGGCCGATGATGATCTTCCAGTGCAGGGGCAGGCGCCATAGATTCATATCGCGTTTTACTCCGATTCCGGTGCTTAGGCCGGGACGTCGTGGAACAGGCCCTGGACGGTCCGGACCAGCTTTTCCTCGTCGGGAATGGTCTGCGGTTCCAGTCCGGGACTGAATGGCACGGGGACGTCCATGGCGCCGAGGCGCTTGACCGGTGCGTCCAGGTAGTCGAAGGCCTCGTCGGCGATCCGGGAGGCCAGTTCGCCGGTGACCCCGTAGCTCTGGTAGGCTTCGTCGATCACCACGGCGCGGCTGGTCTTCTCGACGGAACGCACGATGGTGTCCATATCGAGGGGTGACAGCGTCCGGGGATCCACCACCTCTGCGCTGATTCCCTCCCGTTCCAGTTCGTCCGCCGCCTTGAGCGCGGTGTGCACCATGCTCGAGGTGGCGACGAGGGTCACGTCGCTTCCTTCCCGCTTGATATCCGCCACGCCGAAGGGAATGGTATAGTCCTCGTCATCAGGAACCGGACCCCTCAGGCCGTACATCATCTTGTCTTCGTAAATGACGGTGGGATTGTCATCGCGAATGGCGGTCTTGAGCAGTCCCTTCAGATCGGCCGGCGTGGAGGGGATGGCCACCTTGACGCCGGGAATGTGCGACAGCCAGGCCTGCAGGCTCTGGGAGTGCTGGGCCGCGGAGGATCGTCCCGCGCCGATCGTGGTCCGAATCGTCAGCGCGCAGCTGGCCTGGCCCCCGGTCATGTAGCACATCTTGGCCGCCTGGTTGACGATCTGGTCCATGGCGATGGTGATGAAGTCGCCGAACATGATTTCGACGATGGGGCGCATGCCTGTCAGGGCCGCGCCAACCCCCGCGCCCATGATGCCGGCTTCCGAAATGGGTGTATCCCGCACCCGGTCCTCGCCGAATTCGTCCAGCAGCCCCACGGTGACCTTGAAGACCCCGCCCGCCGCGGCCACGTCCTCCCCCATGAAGAAGACGGTCTCGTCCCGCCGCATTTCCTCCGCGATGGCTTCGCGGACGGCTTCTCCGTAGGTGATCTGGCGCTCAGGCAAAGACATGATCGGTCACCTCGCCGGCTTCGGGATAGGGGGATTCGTTCGCAAAGGCCACGGCGTCTTCCACCCGCTTCGTGATGGTCGTGTCGATGGATTCCAGTTCGGCCTCGTCCACCATGCCCGCCTTCATCATGCGCCGGGCGAAGCGCGGTATGGGATCCTTTGCGAGCCAGGTGTCTGTCTCCTCCTGGGTCCGGTAGGTCTTTTCAGGGTCGCCGTCGCCCACGTGGTGCCCGCGGTACCGGTAGGTCTTGTTCTCGATCAGGCAGGGTCCCTCGCCGGCCCGGGCCCTTTCAACCATCTCCACGGCGGTCTGGTGCACGGCGACCGCGTCGTTACCGTCGACCACCATCGCCGGCATGTCGAAACCCGCGGCCCGTTCGGCCACGTGTTCCCTGACGGCCGTCACGTCCTTCGCGGCGGTATATTCCCCGTAATGGTTGTTTTCGCAGACGAACAGGACGGGCAGCGACCAGACGGACGCCAGGTTGGCGGATTCCAGGAAGGCGCCCTGGTTGATGGCGCCGTCGCCGAAGAAGCACACGGCCACCTGCCCGGTGCCGCGCATCTTGCCGCTCAGGGCCGCGCCGGTCGCCATGCCCATGCCGCCTCCCACGATCCCGTTCGCACCCAGGATCCCGAGGCTCATGTCGGCGATGTGCATGGTGCCGCCCTTCCCCCGGTTGTAGCCGTCGACCTTGCCCATCATCTCCGCCATCATGCGGTCTACTTTGCCGCCCTTGGCGATCAGGTGGCCGTGTCCCCGGTGGGTACTGGTGAGGTAATCGTCGTCGTTCAGGGCGGAACATATGCCCACGGCCGAGGCTTCCTGGCCGATATACAGATGGGCGAGACCGCGCATCAGGCCCTGCGTGTATACTTCCAGCACGGCTTCCTCGAACCGCCGTATGGTCAGCATCTTCTCGTAGATTTCCCGGCTAAGCGGCTCGGGCAGCGGCAGCGTCCCCTCGTCGCTGGAGGTGGTAATCAACTCCAGGGATTCCGACATGTTTTAAGCGCTCCTGAATGTAGTGGCGGAACTGAAAACCTGGTTCAGGCGAACGGTCTCATAATACGGACGGGCGGGTGGGCAGGCAAGAGGAAAAAAACAACCGCATGACGGCCGGATCATGGTGTTCGTTCACGACGATTGCGGCATCCCGGACCAGCCGGTCTGGTCCGAGGCGAAACCCGGCCCCGGCCCGGTTCACACGTTCCGGTCCGGCGCGAAACCCCGGTTGATCCGGCGGATCAGCGGCGGGGCGATAAGGATCATCAGGATGGTCTCGGGGACGACGACGCTGGCGTTGTACAGCAGGGCGTAGAGCCACGGCGCCGTCCATTGCTGGAGCAGGGGAGAAAGGGCGATTCCGCTATAATCCCGGACCAGTTCGTAGACCTGCCGGTTCAGTTCCGGAGGCGTAAATGCCGCGAAATACACCGCGCCGGACACCACGTGGCTGGCAAGCCGGAGCACGCCCGCCACCAGGATGCCCAGCCGGGGCCAGGCAGGGAAGCAGCCGATGATCCCGAGCAGGGCATAGGGCAGCAGGTAGTCCAGGGCGACCTGGATGGGGTGCAGGATGACGGGGTCGACGATTAGCGTGACCAGGCCCGCGGCCAGACCGCCGGCCACGCCCGCCCTGGGACCGTGTACGACCGCCAGGTAGACCAGGGGCAGGATCTTCAGCGACAGCGAGCCGCCCCAGGGCAGCCGGTACAGGCGGATGAAGCCGAGTAGTACCGCGAGCGCGACGGCCACGGCCATGGCGGTCAGGCGGCGTGTGCTACCGGTCGTTGCCGTCGCCTGCAGGTTCACTTTCTTCGGGCTCGTGCTTGCCATGTCCGTTCATGTCGGCCAGGCGCTTCATCTTCTCCTGCTTGTCCAGCTTGTGCATCGTATCGAGGAGCGCCGTGTCGAGTTTCCTGATGCGTTCCGTGGTCGAAGTCAGTTCCAGCAGGGACTGCCGTTCCTGCAGGACCATATCGAGCGTCGACGCGATAATGAAGGAAAAATGAACCGGGTCGAAGATGCCCCTGATGGCGCCCACGCCCCTGGTCTGCAGGCGGATCATCTTCTGGTAGGCGTTCAGGACCTTCTTCAGCAGGTCGGAGGGGATGTCTTCGCTGTCGTCGTCGAAGTACTCCACGACCGCTTCCAGGTAGGATTCGCGGTTCAGCACGTCGAGGACGCGGAACCGTCTCCGTCCCTCGGTGAGGATGTCCATGGACCCGTTATCGAATTGCCGCAGGATCTGCGTGATCCGGGCGGTGCAGCCCACCTGGCAAAGCTGGGTCTCATGAAGGAGGAGAATGCCGAATTCCATCTTCTCGTCGAGGCACTTCTGCACCATTTCCTTGTACCGGGGTTCGAATATGTGCAGGTGCAGGGGAATGCCCGGGAACAGCACGGTATTAAGCGGGAAGAGGGGTA
>JAJECR010000099.1 GCA_022821935.1 Candidatus Latescibacterota bacterium | reverse complement strand
TTTCACGCCCGTTTCGACCTCCTGGACGCGTTACGGCCCGAGGCGGTCGAGGCGGTGGAAGGGCTCAAAAGGCTGGGTGTCAAGACCCTGATCGTTTCAGGGGACGCGGAGTCCGTTGTGGAGCGGGTCGGCAGGCAGGCGGGCGTCGACGAAACATACGGCCGTGCCACGCCGGAGGACAAGGAGGCTATCGTCGGGCGATTGACAGAAAACGGCGCGAAAGTCTGCATGGCCGGTGACGGCATAAACGACGCGCCCGCCCTCGCCCGCGCCACCGTGGGCATCGCCATGGGTTCCGGTACGGACGTGGCGATGGAAACGGCGGCGATTACGCTGATGCGGCCCGATCCGACCCTGGTGGCCGGCGCCATCGATGTGAGCCGAAGAACGATACGCAAGATCAAGCAGAATCTATTCTGGGCCTTTTTCTACAACGTGATCGGACTGCCGCTTGCGGCAATGGGGTACCTCTTTCCCGCGCTCGCCGCGGCCATGATGGCCTTCTCCAGCATCAGCGTCGTACTGAATTCGATGACGCTTCGGACATGGCGTCCCGGGATCCGCGACGACGCGTCACAGACCGACGACGCGTAATAGACCCGAGACGCGTCATAGGCCGGTGGTGCGTCACAGACCGACGCCGCGTCATAGGCCGACGACGCGTCACAGGCACGCGGCCCGTCACAGTAAGGATCGCCCGGAAAACAGGCTTGATGTTGAAGGAGCGGAAGCGCTAAGCGGTTTCTTGCTCTTGCGGGGCCGCGGACGGTTCCTGTTGCGGGGCTGCCACCGGCTCGAGGGGAAGACGGATCGCCATTTCGGTGTATTCGCCAGGTTCGGAATCTACCTCGATCGCCCCTCCGTGCTCACGCACGATATCGTTGGAAAGCGCCAGGCCGAGACCGGTGCCCTGGTCGGTAGGCTTGGTGGTGAAGAAGGGATTGAAGATCTTGTCTCGCACGTCGGGGGGTATGCCCTTTCCGTTGTCCTTGATGCGGACGACGATCTGGTCTTCCTCCCGCCGGGTGGACAGCCAGATGCCGGGCACGTAGCCGGCATCCGTATCGGGGTCTTCCCTCTTCTCGTGGGTCGCATGACAGGCGTTGTTCACCATGTTCAGGAATACGCGGGCCATTTCCTGCGAAACGATCTCTATCTTGCCGAGGTCGGGATCGAAGTCCTCGTTGATCTCGAGTTGAAAGTTTTCGTTAGACGCACGGGCGGCGTGGTACGCCAGCCGGGCATGCTCTTCCAGTAGCGCGTTCACGTCCGTGGACTGCTTGTCTCCAGAACCTCGGCCCATCTGCAGCATGTCCCGCACAATCCGGTTGGCCCGTTCGCCGTGTTCCCGGATCCGGCGCAGGTTGTCGGTCAGATCGCCGCCGATTTCGCGTATGAGATCGTTCTGCCCTTCGTCGATCGATCCCCCGCCCTCGGGCAGTTCTTCCTGCAATTCCTCCAGCAGTTCTTCCGAAGATTCCGCGAAGTTCTTGACGAAGTTCAACGGGTTCTGGATCTCGTGGGCGACGCCGGCCGTAAGTTCCCCCAGGGCCGCCAGCTTTTCCCGCATGACGATCTGGTCCTGCGCCTTCTGAAGTTCGCCCAACGTTTCTTCCAGCTTCTCGTTCTTGCCGCGCAGTTCCTCCGCGAGTTTCTCCACGAGATTCAGCCGCTGCGCTTCGATAGAATGCAACCTGAACACTTCCAGCGCGGACGCCATGTCCGCCACCTCGTCCCGGCCGTCCAGTTCCACCTTCTGTTTCAGATCGCCCCCCGCCATCCGCCGCATATGTGCCGACAGGAACTCCAGGCGCCGCAGCAGGACTTTTCCGACAAACAGCCAGGCGATCAGCAACGCACCGACAAGGCTGACCGCGTTCAGTGCGAGCAGAAGCTGCCGGCCCACCTGGATTGTCTGTGTCGATGCGACCGTTGCGGCCCGTGCGCTGACCTGGGCGGAATTCACGAGACTCTCGACTTCGGCGACCAGTTCGACCGCGATGGTCCGATTATCTTCGATCAGCGCGCGCTGCTGGGCGAAAAGTTCCAGGTCCTCCGCGCGAATCTGAAAGATCTTTCCCTCGCCGCTGCCCAGTTCGAACAACTGGGCGAATACAGGCTCGAGTCGCTGCCGCAATGGCGCCGTACCCAGGCCCGCCAGGCTTCTCTCCACTCCTCCGCTGGCCGATTCGAACCGCTCGAGCAAGGGCTCCAGCCTGTCGGCGTCGACGAGGTTGAAGACATTGGAAAGGATCCGGGTGCTGACCGTGGCTTCGGACTGCAGCTCGGCAAGATGCCGGTATCGCTGCAGTTCCAGCTCGGAGAGATACTCCGACCGGGGCGCCGCGGGTTCATCGATGTTCCTGTAACCCGTGGCCGTGTAGAACAACTGGTCGTCCAGGGCCGGTACGAGTATGCCCGTCAGTTCGAACTGCAATTGTTCCAGTTCCCTGCGCAGCAACTGGCTTTGTTCCTCGAGCTCGAAGCGCCGTGCCACGGACTCCTCGATCATGCCGATGTTGGACATCAGCGTATTCCCGCTTTCACTGATAAGCTGAAACCGTTCGTTCTCCATGTCGTAGCCGGCGATCGCTTCCAGCTGTACCGCGAAGCTCTCCCTTTCTGCTGCAATGCTCGCGGTAACGGCTTCAAAGGCTTCGGGCGTCTCCGCCGACGCCAGACGCGGTGCGGCGGCCGCCAGCGTTCCGCTCCGCTGTGCCACGCCGAAGGCCGCGGCGATTTCAGGCACGGCCACCTCGTTTACCTCACGCTGGGCTTCGCCGACTTCGGTGAAGGCGAACCACGCGACCATACTTGCTATCATGGTGAGTGCGACCGCCGCGCCGATGCCCAGATACAACTGACCCGAAATCCGGGAAGGCCCCTTGTCGTACAGCCAAAGCAGCCATTTTTTTATCATGGCATCACGTCCCGAAGGGTATTGATGGGATGGTAACGGCCATCCGATCCGATTACCGTGAGAAAGACCGCGTCGGAACCCTGGTTGTCTCCCTCGCCGAACTCAAGACGGAGGCCGCCCATGTCGAAGGTTCCGGCGCGGTTCAGACTCTCCATAAGACAGGTTCGCTTTACGTCGGGTCCACAGCCTTCGAGCGCGGTGATGGCCAGTTTCCCGGCCAGGTAACCTTCAAATGATACGAATCCGGGGTCGGCGCCACGGGCATGTGCGGAGTGCGCCCTGCGGTACTGAACGGCGATGGCGATGTTGCCGGCAGCGGGGAAGGGAACGACCTGCGAGACCAGGACGCCGCGGCCGTCAGGTCCCAATTCGCCGGCCAGGGCATTGCTTCCAACAAAGGAAATCGTGGCGAAGACCGGATTGAACCCCACCCGCCTCGCCCATGAAATAAGTGTCGCAACCGGCTGGTACGCGCCGATGACGACGACGGCGTCCGGATTGCCGGTTTGCAGGTCGAGCAGGCCGGCCTTGATCGCCGTGGTGTTCCGGGGATACACGCCGATCGCCACAGGATCCAGATTGCGGCGCTCCAGCGCGAGCCGTACGCCGCGGTAACCTACCCGGCCGAAGGAGTCGTTCTGGTACATCACGCCGATACGCGTGATGCCGAGATCGCGCGAAAGACGGTCGACGATCTCCTCGGTTTCCTGGTAATAGGAGGCGCGCAGGTTGATTACGCCGGTTTCCGAGCTGTCCCGCAAGAAGATTGCGCCGGTAAAAGGTGCGATATAGGGTACGCCGGCCTGTGAAGCGATGGGAACGGCCGAACGGGAAGTGGGCGTGCCGACGGCGCCGATCAGGGCGAATACGCCTTCGTCCTCGATCAACTGCCGGGTATTCGCGATGGCGGCTTCCGGTTCGTAGGCGTCGTCGAGGGTAACCAGCTCGAGCCGTCGTCCGTGCACGCCGCCTCGGCGGTTGGCTTCCTGGAAGGCCGCCTCGATGCCGAGGTTCATGTTCCGGCCGAGTTCCCGGGCCGGACCGCTGAAGGCGGCGGACTGTCCGAACAGTATGCGTTCGTCTGATACACCGGGCTCTTCAGCCTGGGAGGCGTTCGCGCCGCTGTATTCGAGAGGTAGAGCGGGAGAGAACGCCGTCACACAAAGGGCGAGTAGCATGGCGACCGCCCAGTGGTCGCGCGTTCTGCTCATCCATTGTCCTTCCGCTTGACGATCGTCAGAACGTTCTTGTTGTCTTCCCTGCGATAACTCAGTTCGTCCATCATCGTCCGGACCAGGTAGATGCCCAGGCCGCCGACCGGCCGATCGTCAATCTCGGACTCGACATCCGGTTCCGGGGAGTCTGTAAGGGGGTTGAAGGGCTGTCCCCCGTCCCGCAACTCGATCGTCAGCGCGTCGGAGTCCGAGTCCAGCACGATCTCGAATTCCTGATCCGGATCGTTATCGTGGCCATGGGTGACGATATTGACGCCCAGCTCCTCGAGGACGAGCTTGACCTGGTATACCATGCCCGGCGGCCATTCCTCGGATTCGCCGAGCTCATCCACGGCCTCGTAAATGCGTTCCAGCTGATCGAGCTTTGTAGCCAGGCAAAGGGACAGTCTTCTGCTCATGGATATCCCTAGTGCTGAAGAACGGTGACACAGGTAATGTCATCCGACTGCGGCGTCTCTCCGGCAAAGTCGTGGACCGCCTTGAAAACGGCCCTGTTCGCCGCCTCGGGGGTTTCGGGGCGGGATTCCGAGAATACGCCCTGCAGACGATCCATGCCGAATTCCTCCCCTTCGGCATTCATGGCTTCGGTAACGCCGTCGGTATAAAGAACGAGGAGGTCGCCCGAGGAAAGCCCGCTGGCCGACTGATCGAAGTCGATACCGGGGAAAACGCCGAGCGCAACCCCGTCGGTTCCGGGGAGCAGCGTCGAGCTGCCGTCGGGGTGAACCACCAGCGGGGGATTGTGCCCGCCGTTGGCGTAGGCCACCTGGCCGGTCTCGGGGGTGTAGACCGCGTAGAAGGTCGTAACGAACATGGCCGCTTCGTTCTCCTCGGTGAGGAGATTGTTGACTTCCTTCAAAACGGCTCCCGGTGCCATGGCCCCGATAGCCGATCCCTTCAGCAGCGTCCGGCTCGACATCATGAACAGCGCGGCCGGCACGCCCTTGTCGGATACATCGGCGATCGCCAGACCGATCTGTCCGCCGGGCAGGGGGAAGACATCGAAGAAGTCTCCCCCGACCTCCCTGGCGGGTTCCATGTTCGCGAAGATCTCGCAGTGGTCGGAAGCCGGAAACTCGGTGGGCAGGATGGATTGCTGCATCTGGCTGGCCACGGTCAGTTCATTCTGAAGCCTGACCAGCTGGTCCCGGGATTCCAGGGCTTCGCGCCACTGCTCCATGTTCTTCAAGGTGCGTTCGATGGTAACCCGGAGGTCCTGGAAATCGATGGGCTTGGTAATGAAATCGAAGGCGCCGCGGTTCATGGCCGTCCGGATGTTCTTCATGTCTCCATAGGCCGAGACCACCACGGCGCGGATGTCGGGGGCGATGTTCGGTATCTGGGCCAGCAGGGTGAGGCCGTCCATCCGGGGCATGTTGATGTCGGAGAGGACCATGTCGATGTCGGGGATCTCGTTCAGACGCTCCAGGGCCTCCACGCCGTTCTGGGCGAAATAGAGCGAATAGAGACCGGCGCGCACGTCGCGGCGCATCCTCTGCCGCATGAGGTGTTCGAGGTCCGGCTCATCGTCCACGATAAGTATCTTGTACGGTGTCTGCGTCATTTCACCCCTTCATTCCGGCGCGAGTCCCTTCGACGATGGACGCGCTGGTCTGTCGAATGGACGATCGATACGCCGCGAAACGTCGTGAAACGGTCGGCACGAACGGACACTTACTGGCCGATCTTCTCCACGGCTTCCGCCTGGGAATCGTGGATGGATATGATCTTGTCGAATCCGCTGATTTCGAAGACTTCCCTGATCGGATCCGACAGCGAACACAGCGCGAACGCGGCATTTCGCTTCTGAAGCAATCTTGCGATCAGCAGGATAACCCTCAGGCCGGCGCTGCTTATGTATGACAACGCACCGAAGTCAAGCAGCACCTTGCTGTCGTCTTCCTCGATAGCGCCGTTGAGCGCATCTTCGAATTCCCGTGCGTTAGCGCCGTCGATTCGACCTTCAACCTTCGCAATCAGTACTTCATTTGCTCGGTCGACACTGATCTCCATGAAACCAACCTCCCTTTACAGGTTTATAAAACTGCCGTCTCCGGCAAAATCAGCTTTGGTTACTCCATTGGTCCAACCTGTGCAACGTACCAGTTCACTCCAGCAATCCCGCGGTATCAACCCGATGCGAGTATCGGGTGCAATGGTCCTCCAAAGGGCTCGCCCGCTTTCAAAGTCCGGTCGCCGCCCGCGTCCCATCGGCCGTTGTAATTGACATATTCCGGGATATAGATAATCGCCAGGGCTCTCCGGGGCGAGGAAGTACGATTCGGCGTAGCGTAATGGAACGTACATCCGTGATGAAAGGTAACGCCGCCCGCCTCCATTTCCATCACGACGGGCTCAACCTCGACTTCAATATCCGTACCTTCGATATCCTTCAGGACGCTGGCGCCCGCGGTACTCAACGGTACAGGGTCCAACCGGCCGAATTTATGCGATCCCGGGATGAACTGCATGCAGCCGTTGTCCACCGTCACGTCGTCCACGGCGATCCAGGCCGATAAAGCGCCGACCTGTTCCATAGGCCAGTAGGGCGCGTCCTGGTGCCAGTTCGTTGCCTTGCTCTGCTCGCCACCGGGTTTGATCAAACCATGGTCATGGTAAATGACCAGACGTTTGCAATCCGAAACTCTTCGGGCGATCTCCGCCAGTCGCGCGTCGAAGGAATACTTGCGGATTACCTCGTAGTCCACCCACAGGTTGTCCATCTGGTTGAAGACGCGGTTGTAATCGTCGTCTGTCTCGCGTCCGCCTCCCAGTATGCGTTCTCTTTTCTCGGCTACCGTCTTGTCCAGCGCGTCTCCAAGTTCCGACATGTCCTCCCTGGAGAAAAAACCCGGAATCTGGAGATAGCCATTCTGCTGAAAGAACTCAACCTCTTCGGCGCCAATGTGATTTGGATTCATGTATTCGCAGAACCCGGGGACTTGATCGAATTACTCATATATAGTCTAAGTCCATCCAAATAACAACAATAAACATTTCATTCTTTTCAGCGCGGTATTTCGCACAAATAACGTAATTAACCATCCAGTCAAGAAATTTCAACCTCTTTTCAGGACGAAGTGTATAAATTAGATAGACTCGTCCGCATGTAATCAGCTTTCCTGTCCGGTATACAACGATTCAAGGAGAACGCCATGTCAGCAGACCGATACCAGATCGGTGTCCAGGACTACATCGACTATCACCGGGACGGATACCTGGTCGTCCGGGGACTCGTGCCCGAAGCGGAAGTCGAGGAGATACGCCGCCACACCGAGGAACTGATGAACGGCAGGATCGCGATTGACGGCGTCGAACCGCCGCCGCCCGGATTGACTGCCGAACAGATGGGCCAGCACTGGCTGCGCATACACATGCTCCACCGGAAGCATGAACTGCACGAAAAGTACCTGCTGCAGCCCCGGATACTGGACGTGCTTGAAGCCCTGGCCGGTCCGGACGTGCTGGCGCTTCAGACCATGCTGTTCCTCAAGCCGCCCGGGCGCGAGGGCCAGGGGTTTCACCAGGACTCGTACTACATTCCGACCTATCCCGATACGCTGATCGGCTCGTGGCTGGCCGTGGACCACGTGGACGAAGACAACGGCTGCGTGATGGTCATTCCGGGATCGCACCACGAACCGATCTACCCGGACGAGCACAAGCTGGGCCAGAACCACACCGACGGGTCCATCGGGGATCTCGCGGTAATCGAAGGCGCAAGCGCGACGGACGAGTCCCTGAACGGACTGGCTCCGGTCGCCGGGAAGTACGCCGACCGCGAAGTGGCCGCCCGCATGGCGCCGGGGGATGTCCTGTTCATTCACGGCCATCTCCTGCACCGGTCGCACACGAACACGTCCGACACGCGATTTCGCAGGGCCTTTGTGGGCCATTACTGCAACGCGCGGTCATGGGTGCCGTGGAACCACGGCGCCGACTTCGAGGGACCGTCCGCGAACCAACTCCATATCCTCGCCCGGGGCAACTCCCATCTGCCCTACGCGACACCGAAGTTCGGCACGCCATGCGATGCGCTCAACCCCAGGGATACGGCCCGGGGCATGCGTCCGGCGCGCATGATGGGCGACATGCCCGCGTCTACGGTTAAGGGTGTCATGGTATCTCGCTGATATTCGAGGGTTTCGATCAGGAAGGCATTTCAAGATCGGTCCGTCTGCCGGACCGATCCGTTTCGTCAAATCCGACCGCCGCGCTCCCTACGATCCGAACAGGTTCAGCGCCTTGTGAATGGCGTCGATCATGACGTCGATCTCTTCTGAGGTATTGTAGAAGTAGACGCTGGCCCGCGCCGTGGCGCCGTAGGATGTGCCGAGCCGCCGCATGAGGGGTTGCGCGCAGTGGTGACCGGCGCGAATGGCTATGCCCTGGCGGTCCAGCACGGTGGACAGGTCGCTGGGGTGCATGTTTTCCAGGTTGAAGGATACGGCGCCGCCCCGGCCCGGCGCGTGGCCGTAGACGGTCAGGCCTTCGATTTCCTCGAGCCGCTCGATCGTGTAGTCCGTCAGGGCCCGTTCGTGGGTGTGTATCCGCTCCATGCCGACGGCGGAGAGGTAATCCACCACGACCCCGAAGACGATGGCGTGGGCGATGTTGGGGGTGCCCGCCTCGAATTTCTCCGGAATGTCCGCGCAGGTGAATCCATCGAGGCGGACTTCGTCGATCATCGAACCCCCGCCCATGTACGGATCCATGGCCTCCAGCAGTTCCTCCCGTCCATAGAGACCGCCGATCCCTGTAGGCCCGCACATCTTGTGACCCGAGAAAGTAAAGAAATCGCAACCCAGCCGCGCCACGTCCACCGGCATGTGCGGGACGCTCTGCGCGGCGTCCACGAAGACCAGCGCGCCGGCTTCATGGGCCCGCTCGACGATGGCTTCGATGGGGTTTACCGTGCCGAGCACGTTCGACATATGCGCGAGAGACACCATGCGCGTCTTGTCCGTAATCAGCTCATCCGCCTGGTCCAGGTCGAGCGAACCGTCTTCACGGATGTCGAAATACCGGAGCACCGCCCCGGTTTCCCGCGCAAGCATCTGCCAGGGTACGATGTTGCTGTGGTGCTCCATAACCGACAGCACGATTTCATCTCCGGCCCGGACGTTCTTCCGGCCCCAGGCACTGGCCACCAGGTTGATCCCCTCGGTGGTGTTTCTGACGAAGACGAGGTCCCGCGCCGGCGCGTTGATGAAACGGGCGACGCGTTCGCGGGAGGCTTCGTAGGCGTTGGTCGCCTCCTCGCTGAGGGTGTGGAGCCCGCGGTGCACGTTGGCGTTAAGCCGCGTGTAGTAGTCGTTCAGGGCGTCCAGCACGACCCGGGGCTTCTGCGACGTGGCGCTGTTGTCCAGGTAGACCAGCGGCCTGCCGTGCACTTACCTGTCAAGTATGGGGAAATCCCCGCGGTAACGCATGGCGTGTTCGTCGGCGCGGCGGACCGCGTCGTCGAGTTTTCGCGGCGTTTCTACGAGTGTTTCGGCCATAATCTCAACCTGCCTGCTTTCAGTAGTCTATACCGAGTTCCAGCTTGGCGTCTTCGGTCATCATGTCGATATGCCAAGGCGGCTCCCACACGATCTCGATCAGCGCGTCCGAGACCTCTTCCAGGTCTTTCACCTTGGTCTCCACCTCGGCGGGCAGCGACTGGGCCGCCGGGCAGTTCGGCGAAGTGAGCGTCATCTTGATGTTCGTCATGCCGTCCTGCTGCACGTCGATTTCGTAGATGAGTCCCATTTCGTAGATATTGACCGGGATCTCGGGATCATAACATGTCTTCAATACGTCGACAATCCGCTCTTTTACGGCATCCGTATCCATCCGTTAACCCCTATGCGCGTGAATGTTTTCCGTTAACTTCCCGCATGGCCCCGGGCCATTGAAAGATCCCGGATCGTGGTCTCGAAAAGCGTATCCAGCGAGGACCGTACCGCGTCGATTCCGAGACGCCGGATCAGGTCGGCCGCGAACCCGTAGGTGAGGAGATTGCACGCGCTGTCGTGGGACAGTCCGCGGGTCCGCAGGTAGAAAATCTGGTCTTCGTCGAGTTGGCCCACGGTGGCTCCGTGGGTGCACTTCACCTGGTCCGCGTAGATTTCGAGCTGCGGCTTGGTGTGTATCATCGCGTCGGGCGAGAGCATCAGGTTCTTGTTGAGCTGCTTCGCGTCCGTCTCCTGGGCGTCCTGGTGTACGAAGACTTTCCCGTTGAACACGCCCCGGGACCGGCCTTCCAAAATACCCTTATACACTTCGTAGCTGTCGCAGTTCGGTACGGCGTGATCGATGGCCGTGTGGTTGTCGACATGCTGGTCTCCGGTGACCAGGTACAGTCCGTTCATGCGAACCACCGCGTGCTCGCCGGCGAGGCGTGCGTTCGTGTCGTTCCGGGTCAACGTTCCGCCCATGCTCATGTTGAAGGTGGATATCCGGCCGTTCGCTTCCAAATGCAGCTGCGTAGTGGACAGGTGGGCAGCGCCGGCGCCTTCCCGGTTGATCCGGTAGTGGTCCACGTGGCCGTCCCGGCCCACGGCGATCTCCGTCACGGCGTTATTCAGGTAAGCCTGGTCCGTGAGTCCGGAATAGCTCTCGACCACCTTGAGGTTCGCGCCGTCGCCCGCCTCAATCAGCGTGCGCGGCTGTACGGCAATTGCTGTTTCGTGTCCGGTCGTGACGTAGTGGACGTGCACTGGAGTCTCCAGCACCCCGCCACGGGGCACGTAGACGAACAGCCCGTCCTCGAAAAGGGCCGTGTTCAGGGCCGTCAAACCGGTTCGTTCAAAGTCTGCGTGGCGCGCGAGGTGGGGATGGACCAGATCGGGATGCTCCAAAAGGGCCTCGGCCAGGCTGGTTACCACGGTGCCGCGGGGCAGGTCCGTTACACGGGACAACGCGGACGAATACACACCGTTCACGAAAACCAGCCGGTGCCAATCGTTCCGGCCGAATTCGTACGGCGCGAGCGCGGCCTCGTCCAGTCCGGCCTCCACCGGTTCGGTATGGTACGGCGTGTCCGCGATCTTACGCAGGTCGGTGTAGACCCAGTCTTCCTTGAGCGGAAAGGAAAGCTCGCGGGCGACCGGCATCCCGATTTCCTTGAAGCGTTTCATGGCATCCGAGCGCATCCGGTGCAGCCAGAGCGGCGCATCCTGAGACCGGATCCGTTCGAAAGCGTCGTAGAACGTGGCGTATCGAGGCTTAGCCGCCTGTTTCAGTGCTTCCGTCATTTCGTATTCCCGTTGTCCGTAGCGTTAGTCAACGACATCAATCAACCGGCGGCTTCCACTTCCTCGCGGATCCACTCGTAGCCTTTTTCCTCCAGTTCGAGGGCAAGGTCCTTCATGCCGGACTTCACGATCCGGCCCTGA
>JAJECR010000261.1 GCA_022821935.1 Candidatus Latescibacterota bacterium | reverse complement strand
GTGAACTGCTGCTCGATGAAGTGGACGCTTTTACCTCCACGCTGGCCGATGCGGATTCGAAGATCCCCTACTTCGCCCTCCGCCGGGATATCGAAGAAGGCGGTGTTTCCCC
The DNA here is from genome assembly GCA_022821935.1 of Candidatus Latescibacterota bacterium. Lineage (GTDB taxonomy): Bacteria > JAAXHH01 > JAAXHH01 > JAAXHH01 > JAAXHH01 > JAAXHH01. The sequence continues at coordinate 30,199 of JAJECR010000261.1, read as the reverse complement.
CGAAAACGTCCCGTATCTGGAGAACATCCTCGAGCTGACCCTGCAGTCCGGCCGCGCACGGCGTCGTCAGAGTCCTCAGGCCGAGAAGCGGTTCCTGCGGCTGTTCCACGGCACGCCCCGGGGCGCGGCCGTCAAGCGGGCGGTGGCCGAAACCAACGAGGCCCTCACGTCCCTGAAGGGACAGGTCCTCGATACCGTCGCTTTCACTCCGAATACACCGGGCGCCTACCGGCTCCTCATCGACACGGAAGCGTGCCGGGTCGACCTCGAGATCACCCGCCAGGGCGTGTCGGTCAAGGGTGTCGAGATCGGCATCTGACGCCGGTTCCGCCCCCAGGACGACTCCCTCTGCGGATCGGTTCCGCCCCCGGCTGTACCTTCAATACCACGTCCGAAAAAAGTTGGCGCGACCCGCCCCGGCCGTATATTAGCCTTCAGGCAGGCGATCAAACCTCTCCTCCATAAATTACCCCTCCGGATCGGACGCCCATGGGCTATCCGCGCATCGACGGCCGCAGGGTGCAGGTCGAACCCCTGGCGGACCGGGAAAGCAAGCACCATATCGACGATATCCGCGTCGATCCCGATGGGCCGTTGCCCCCGGCTTCATCCCGCCAGGCCGCACAGATCGGAACGATAGCGGACCGCATCCGCGCCGCCCGTTCCACTGGCGCTCCCATCATGCTGGCCTACGGCGCCCATCTCGTGAAGAACGGGCTCGGTCCCGTGGTCACGCGCATGATGGAAGCCGGCTGGATCACCCACCTGGCTACCAACGGCGCCGGGGTGATCCACGACTGGGAGTACGCCTTCCACGGACGGTCCGAAGAGGACGTGCGCAACCACGTCGCGCAGGGTCGTTTCGGCACGTGGGACGAGACCGGCCGCCATGCCGCCCTCGCGGTGCTGACCGGCGCGGTCGACGGGATGGGATACGGGGAATCGATAGGAAGGATGATCGTTGAGGACGGGTACAGCGTTCCTGATCCGGCCGAACTTCAGAAGGTGCTCGCGGACTGGTCCGGCAATCCGGGGGACGACGAGGCCATGCCCGCCCGCGCCGACCTCCTTCAGACGATCGTACAGCACCAAATTGAACCGGGCCGCCACACCGTCGCACACCCCTTCAAGGCGTACTCGCTGACCGGGAACACGTTCCGCCTGGGTGTACCTCTCACCGTGCACCCCGGCATCGGGTACGACATTGTCTACACCCATCCCCTTGCCAGCGGCGCGGCCTTTGGACGCGGGGGCATGATCGACTTCCAGGTCTTCGTCGAGGGCGTATCGCGCATCGACGGCGGCGTGTTCCTGTCCGTCGGTTCCTCGATCATGGCGCCCCAGGTATTCGAGAAATCCATGTCCATCGCCAACAACCTGCGGCGGCAGGACGGACTCGGACCCGTGCGGCCTTTCATCGCGGTGAACGATCTCACGGAAGAGGACTGGGACTGGAACGCCGGCGAGCCGCCCATGGACGACCCGGCTTATTACAACCGCATGGGCAAGAGCTTCAGCCGCATGGGCGGCGAGTTGATCTACACGGCGGCCGACAATAGGGTGTTCATACCCCATCTGTGTCGACTGCTGACCGGCTGAGATCAGATCCCGTAATTTCGGATGGACCAGATTCGAGAACGGCCTCAATGGAGGAACGCATGACCGCACACATCACGGACATCGGGACGACGCCGACTCTGATTCTCGTAGTCATCATCTTGAATATGGTAGGGTTCGGCGTATATACGTTACTCCACATTTCAGAAGCAAGGGTATCGATGAGTATTGCGACTGTTGTACTTGTGATCCTGGCCGCGATGTTCGGCTATTTCCTGTACGGCGCGTATAACTCTACCGTAACGATCGACGGGGACAAGCTGCGTGTGAACGTACCCATCTACAGCCGCACCATACCGCTCGCAGCCGTCGATGCCGGGCAGGCGGTGGTGGTCGACATGAACCAGAGTTCCGAGTACAAGTTGAGCTTGAGAACGAACGGCCTGGGCGTGCCCGGTTATCTGCTCGGCTGGTTCAGGCGCTCTGGAGGCGGGCGGATTTACGCGGTGCTCACCGATAAATCGAGCGTCGTTTATTTGCCGACGACCGAGAACTACGCCATGCTGCTCAGCATCAAGGAACCGGACGCATTACTTGAGGCGCTGAGGCGCCCGTAAACTGTCAAGGAGACCGAAATGGAAGCCTGGATCTTCGTCCACAACCCCCTCGAAAGGTACATTTCCGACTACAAGCGGATCTTCGACGCGTGGCAGGACGGCGGCGTCACCGGCATCGTGGTGGGTTATCTCCACTTCGAGCTGGACGGCGGCACGAGAATCCCGGTCTTCGGCAGCGACCCCGGTGTGTACCGGTCCTTCGGCGTCGATCCGCCCGGTGAGACGCCCCGCGACCCCGAGAAGGAACGCCTTTTCTCCGCCATGCTCGACGACGCCAGGGAGCGGGGCTGGCATATCATTACCTTTGGCGCAGGCCTGGGCGGAGGACGTCGTCCCGTGGAGGAAGACCCATACGGCGTGATTGGCCACGGCGCGGCGGTGCAGGACGCCATGAACGCCCTGCCCCAGGCCCACGGGTTCCTGATCGACGGGCCGGGTGAGCAGCACTACGAACTCGCTTTCCACCACGGGGGCGAACTCTTCGAGATCAGGCCCGGCGAAGACGAGCGCTTTGCCGCGCTGGGGTATGACATGGACCGGCTGCAGCGGGGCATCGAACACCTGCGGACGCGGTTTCACCAACTGACGCCGGCCGAGGTTCGCTACCGCGCACAGGGCGGCATGCTGGGGGGCATGCAGCTCTTCGACATCAACGAGGACGCCCTGTACTGGCTCCGCGCACGCCGCGAAACCGCCCTTGGATTCATGGCTGCCACAGCCGAACAGGTAGGGAAACTCAACCGGAAAGTGGAACTCGGAGGGATTCCGCGCACAGCGGCCTTTTCCTCATTGACCTGTCAGGACTACCATGCCATGGCCTCCTGGTTCGACTTCATCTTCCCCAAGCACTATTACTGGCACCGGGGCTTCGACGGCATGTACGGGACGGTCTCCCGCTGGGTGCAGCGGCTGCGGAAATGGAACCCGTCGCTCACCGAGGAAGACGCCTTCAACGTGGTGAAGCTGCTCTTCGGCATCGACCTGCCGGGCGTGCGCACCCTGATGGACATGGAGATGGGGTTCCCCGACGAGTTCTTCTCCACCATCGTGTATGGAGAAACCCGCCGCGCCCTGGAGGCCATCGGCGATACGGACAAGTGCATCTGCTGGGTCTCGACGGGCCGGGCGCCCCACGCCGGCGACGCCATGCCGGCCCGGGACCTGCACGGCATCCTCAGCGCTTCGAAAGAAGCCGGCCTCAAGCGCTTCCTCTTCCATCCCGATCCCGACATCGGCGCGGCCGAATGGCATATTCTCACCAACTTCTGCGGCAATCCCTGGCAGGAGTCGAACGAAGCGGTGTACTGGCCGCCCGATACGCCGAGGCTCGATTCTTTCAGCCACGGACGCAAGCCGACGCGGACCGACTAGCTAGTGCGTGGCGCGGGCGCAAATCAGACGCGGACCGACCAGACCGCCTGGCCACGCGCTACGACAAAGGAACCCCTTGCATGGCGCTGTCGGATTTCACGGGACCTGACTACATCGACGCGTGGACCCGGGACCTTGACCGGCGATGGCCGGAACGGGAAGCGATGGCCGATTGTGTCGTGGGGACGCTTGTTCAGTGGCGTGATGAGGGTGGTGGAGAACCGAGCGGGGAAAAGCGTCACACGGTGATTCGGGTGCTGGAACTGGGGGTTGGCGCGGCGGGACTCGCCAGGTCCGTGCTGGATGCGTTAGCCGATGCGCAGACCGGAGATTCGCGGACCGTGGCCGGATCGCCAGATTCCGTCGAATATACGGGCATCGACATCGAACCTGCGCTCGTCCTACATGGGCAGGAACTGCTTGAAAAGGCCGGCCATCGGGAAATACGCCTTGTCCGTGCCGACCTGAGGGATGACATATGGACCGAACGTATCGGTCCTTTCGACGCGGTGTTATCGCTTCAGACGCTCCACGACCTCGGCGGCATCGACGCCCTCGAAGCCGCCTACCGGCAGTTACATGGACTCCTCGCACCCGGCGGGATCCTGGTCAACGCGGATTTCGTGGTCCCCTTCGAGAAGGACAACCCCGAGCGACCACGCCGATTGCCCGTCGAAACGCACAAGGGCCTGTTGTCCAGCCTGGGGTTCATCGATTTCAGGTGTGAAATGCAACAGGGGAAAATGGCGTGCATGTCGGCCAGGCGGCCATAACGAATGTGGGCTGGTACGTCGGCGCAGGGGTGCTGAACACCTGCACCACGCGTATTCCCGGTATCCTTTGCCTCAAATCCCCAACTTCTTCCTCGCCATCGGCGCCCAGCCCAAAAGCTCGCGGGCCTTGGCCATATTCATTTCCTCGCGCTTCTCGTCGCCGGAAATGAAAAACACCTCGCAGCAGCCGCTGCCGGCCTGGTCAAGGAACCGAAGCCCTGCCAGGTAGGCCTCGGCCATGTCTTCCTCGTCGGTGTAATAGAGTTTCGGCCCGCCAGGCGGGTGCTTGATCCGGTCGATGAACATGGCCCGGTTGCAGGGCCCCGTGATCCGGTAGACGAGCAGGCTCATGTCGTACTCGCGTACGAAGTAACGGCAGATCTGCTCCGTCAAGCCCTTGGTCAGCCCGTAGACGTTGGGGCCGTCCAGGGGCACCTCCACCTCCGAAGGATACCAGGTACGATGCCGGTTGTGGACGCTCATGGTGCCGGTGTAGATCCCGCGCATGATGCCCATCTCGGCGGCGGTATACAGCAGTACGTGGTGACCCAGGCAATTGACGGTGTAATTGTCGATCACCTGCTCCATGGTGTGATGCCGGTCGTGGCCGCCCTGTCCGCCCTTCATCGCCATGGTGATGAACCCGTCCATGCCGTCCAGGGCCCGTCGCACCGCGTCGGGATCGGCGATGGACCCTTCGACATACTCCAAATCATGTTCAGGAGACTTGAGGTCCAGCACGCGCAGGTTGTGATGTTGCTGGAGGTAGGGGGTGACGGCCGTCCCGACGAGACCGGAACCACCGACTAGGAGCAGGTTCATGAAGAGGATCTTTAGGAGGTTGCCTCGGTCTCTGCTTCGGCCCTGGGCGTGATCTCCGCACCCCTGGGCGTGTCCTTGATGTCGAAACCGGCGGCGATGATCTGGTCGCGCAGCGAGTCGGCGTCGGCGTACCGCTTTTCCGATCGGGCCTGCCGCCGTTCCTCCGCCAGTACCTTGATGTGATCGGGGACGGCCGTCGCTTCCGGCTGCCACTCGGCCAGCCCCAGTCCGAGTACGTCGTCGAACCGCATGATCGTGGCCCTCTTCAGGTCATCGGGAAGATCGCTCCGGATCAGGTCCCACGTGACGGACATGGCACGGGGCATATTCAGGTCGTTGTTCACCACGTCGGTAAAGCGCTGCAGATAGGCCTCATCCGGCTCCCCGGCGGGATCTCCCCAGCCGTGGACAGCCAGCCGGAGCCGGTTGAGCTGCCGCGCAGCACCCTCGATACTCTCCCACTTGAAGTTGAGCTTGGACCGATAACTCGCACTCAGGCAGAACAGCCGGAAGACAAGGGGATCGTACCCCCGGTCGATCAGGGTCTGCACCCGCAGGAACCCTCCTGCGGATTTCGCCATCTTGGCGTCGCCCAGCTGCAGGAAATATCCGTGCATCCAGAAATTGGCGAGCCGCGTGCCGTGACAGGCTTCGGTCTGGGCAATCTCGTTTGAATGGTGCACAGAAATATGGTCTTCTCCGCCCAGGTGGATATCGAAATACGGACCGAGGTACTTGGCGGACATGGCCGAGCACTCGATGTGCCAGCCCGGGAACCCGACGCCCCAGGGACTTTCCCATTCCATCTGCCGCTGTGCGTCAGGCGTACTGAACTTCCACAGGGCGAAGTCGGTTACGCTGCGCTTTTCCGCCATGTCGACCCGGGCGCCGGCCTCCAGCCCTTCCACGTCCAGCCGGGCAAGGTAACCGTAATCGGGCTGCTTCGAGGTGTCGAAGTAGATCCCGTCGGATGTACGGTACGTGAATCCCTTCTTCTCTATGCACTGGATCTCCCGGATCTGCTCGGCGATGTGGTCGGTCGCCCGGCACCAGGTATGCGGCTCCTGGATATTGAGCCGCCGCATGTCCTCCTTGAAGACATCGGTGTAGTACTCGGCGATCTCCCACGCCGTCTTCCCGGCTCGCCGAGCCCCCTCCTCCATCTTGTCCTCGCCGGTGTCCGCGTCGGAGGTCAGGTGCCCCACGTCGGTGATGTTCATCACGTGCCGGACCTTGTAGCCATTGAACGCCAGCGCCCGCCGCAAAAGATCCCCGAACACGTAGGTACGCATGTTTCCGATATGGGGGAAGTCATAGACCGTGGGGCCGCAGGCGTAAAGTCCCACTTCGTCCGGAGACAGCGGTTCGAACTCGCGCAGGCTGCGCGTGTAAGTATCGTACAGCGTAAGGCTCATCGAATGTGGCTCCGATCGATCTTCTTCGGTTTATCCAGCTGTTCCGGTGAATCCGGCTGTTCCAGTTTATCCGGTTTATCCGACCGTCGAAATCCGTTTCGAGATTCAGTCTGGTTTTTCGTCAAATTTGCCTTGTACCAGATATGCAGGGGATGGGTTGATGTCAAGCGGTAATTCGGGAGTTCACCACAAACTACGAAGACTGATCTGATGTGATACAGATACTCAACTTACATGGGTTAGCCTAGATCGGGCTCAAAGTTCAGGATTCTGAAAAAGATTGTGCTAATATGGTGGATCAACTATCATTGCAATGACCCCTCAGATACTCAAACTTATCGAATGGGTCGGCTCCAGCAGATTAGACCTTAAGTCGTTTCCAGAAACTGTTCAAGGACGGATAGGGTTTGCGCTCTGTCAGGACCAGATTGAAAATCGCGGAGCAGCATTACCGTTTATACTATGAAGGGGAGGTAGACTGATGAAGACCCAAGACATAAAGGTTGAACGCGGCAGTGGAAACGTCTTTGCTGATCTGGGCTTGCCGGATGCCGAAGCGCACATGCTCAAGGCTGAATTGGTTACGCGTATCGACAGGATCATTCGCCAACGTGGCCTTAAACAGGTCGAGGCGGCGAAACTACTGGGGCTGTCACAGCCCGATGTGTCGCGACTGATGCGAGGAGACTTTCAGGAGTACTCATTGGAGCGGCTTCTTCGTCTTCTGACAAGATTAGGGCGTGACATTGACATCAAAATTCGGAAGGCTCGGTCAAGGGGAACGGGACGACTAAGCGTCGAGGCCTAAACCAATAATGCACCAGCCAGGCGTCTACCACTTACTGGTCCGGCGCCACGTCTTCCTCCCAGTCCAGCGTCTTGAACCAGTAATCCCTCCGTTCCTTCAGCCAGCCGTCCTCCGTCCGCAGCAGGATCCAGTTGTCGAAGAAATTCAGGGCGTCCGTTTCCCCCTGGCGTATCGCGATGGCCTCGGCGCCCCGGTGCAGGGGTTCGTCGAAGGGGATGAACAACCGGTCGCTGTTGCGCAGGACCTCGTGTTCCGGTTTGGGGGAAGAAGCGATCACGGCTTCGGCGTTGCCGTTCAGCACCTCCTGAAAGGCGAGGATATCGTCGTCGAACTGCTGGATGGTCGCACTGGGAAAGTGCTTCCGCGCGGCCTGGACCGAGGTCGAGCCGCGACGCACCGCAATGGTCACGTCGTCGCGGTTGTAGTCCCCCCTGTCGACGAGATGACCCGCCTTGTCCCGGCTGGCAGCCAGCAAAAGCTCTGAATGGGAATAGGGCCGGGTGAAGTTAACGCTCAGGTTGCGCGCCGGGGTAATGGACATGCCGGCGATGATCACGTCGAACTTGCCGGCCAGGAGACCGGGGATGATCCCGTCCCAGGCCGTGGGAATGAACTCGATTTCAAGACCTGCGTCGGACGCCAGGCGGCTGGCCACGTCTACCTCGAATCCCACCAGTTCCCCCTGCTTGTTCCGCATGGCCCAGGGGACGAAGGTCGACACGCCTACGCGTATGGTCCCGCGCTGCTTGACCTGATCGAGCAGGCTGGGCCGGGAGGTTTCTGAGGTGGACCCGCAGCCCGACAGGACCAGCGCGACCGTGCAGATGCCGGCCAGGATGTGTTTTCTCGAGAAAATCATGGGAACAGTCCTCTCTCGTTCCTTGATAGAAAGTGACGGCCCGTTCGCCGTTATGTCCGAATAGTGCGGGGGTTTCGCGTTAGCCTCTCTGCTCCGCGCGGTTTGCGCTCCTTCTTTACAGCGCCGGACTCAGCGCCCCTTCCCCGAAAATAACCGGGAAGGCGTGTCCGGCCCGGGACCGGGTCGCCGCGTCCATGAAGCATATGCTGAAGGCGCGCCGTGCCGTATCAGTGCTGTTCGTGCCGGAACTGTGCAGCATCCAGTTGTGCATCAGCACGGTTTCGCCGCACGCGACCTCCATATTGACGGGTTCGTTTTCCGCTACCACGTTGGTTGCTTGCTCGTCGGTCAGGAATCCGGAACCGTGGCTCGGGTTGATGAGCCGGCGGTGTGATCCCGGGATGATCTTTACGCAGCCGTTCGCCTCGACGGAATCGTCCAGTGCCGTCCACAACGTGACGAGCGGGTCGCGGTCCAGGTCGGTCCAACGGTCCTGGTGCCAGACGAGGGGCGTCCCTTCCCCGCTGGGCTTGTTCATGAACATCGCCCGGAAGCAGGCCACGGGCGTATCGGAACCGTAGATCCTTTCGCAGATCTCCTCGAAGACCGGTTTCTGCATGAAGGCGAGATACACGGGGTCCAGTTCCAGGTCCTGGATCTTGCGGTAGCTCAAGGTGGCGCCTTTGTGCCCCCTGCTTTGCGGCCCAGGCTTGTCGCCCCCGCGCTCCGGATCCCGGTCGAGCTGCATCATGACCCGGCTGTAGTCGATGTCGGCCCGGCCCAGCATGATGTCGTCGATGCGCTCCTGGAGCCGCTCGAGCTCGCCCGGCTCCATCACGGTGCCGAGCCGCAGGTAGCCCTGTCGTTCGAATACCTCCCACTGGTCTCCGGTGATATGGCTATTCATGATGATCGCTCCAGTCTGTCAGGATTCCGGTCGGTGCAAGTGCTGAACTACACTGTCAGGATTCCGGTCGTGATGCGCGCCGTATTCGTAATGCGCCCGTATTCGTGATGCGCGCTGTATTCGTAATGCGCGGTGTATACTTAGTCGCCCGTATTGTCGGACTCGAGCAGTCGTTCGAAACGAAAAGTGTCATTGTCTATCGTCGTCTGCTGCCCCAGCGCCGTTTCGGCCAGCCATTCGCCGAAGACGCTGGAGAACTTGAAGCCGGTCCCGCTGAAACCGCAGCCCACCGTCACCCGCTCGTAGTTCGGGTGCCGGTCGATCACGGGATGATCATCCGCCGTGCGGGTGTACATGCAGATCCGTATGGCCGTGAGCGGTCCATCGGCGTCGGGAATGTACTGACGGAGACACGCCCGTACCTCCTCTTCGTCTTCAGGACGTGCGCTCCGGTCCAGGTTATCGGGATCGGACGCCTCGCCGTACCTGTGGAGCGCCAGCTTGAACCCCGGATGGTCGGGCATCATGGGGAATCCGTAGTATTCGCCGTCGTATTCAGGCGCGGGGATCTGCCAGATGGGCAGCGCGCCGACGTCGAAGGACGCCGCGTTTCGCGCGGGCCACACCCAGGCCAGGGGCTGGCGGGTAACGGTCATGGTTATGCCCAGATCCGCGATCAGCGGGGCAGTCCACGAACCGCTGCAGAAGACGACCTGGTCCGCGCTGTAACGGCCGCGGTCCGTCTCGATCTCCACACTCTGGGCGGTTTCGTTCCACCCGGTCACGGCTTCGCGGCCGTGGATCTCGGCGCCTCGGCGCGACGCCTGGATGAGGTGACTCGCGATGCCCAGTTCCGGACGCAGCAGGCCCCCGTTCGGATCGTACAGTCCGTGGTAGTCGGAAGTCAACGTGAACTGCGGATACCGGTAGGCCAGTTCGTCGGCGGTCAGTACCTCGTGCGTTACCTTGCCCCTTAAATGGTCCCACGAACCGGTATTGGCCATGCGCAGGTAGCCGGTCGTCACCAGGATCTGCTGGCCGGTCTCACCCTCGAGGAGACGCCAGAGCTCGAAGGAGCGGCCGATGAAGGGTTCGTAGGGCGTATCCACGTAGACCGCCGTCTTCGTGTGGCGGGAATACCCGTGGGAACTGCCCTGGGCGTGGGGCAGGTCGAAGCGCTCCAGGCCGAGGACCTTCGCGCCCCGCCCGGCCAGGTGGTAGCACGTGGCCGAACCCATGGCGCCGAGACCCACGACGATGACGTCAAAGTGTTTGCTCATCACACCCGCTGCCTTTCCAGTGGTCTTTCACGGCGGCCGTCCTCTCGACTTTCCATGTGTTGGACCAGGTCCGGGAAAAACCGCAGGAACTGTCCTTCCATCGCTCCGTAGTTGGCTTCAAGTTCCTCCACCGATCCCGCCAGTGTGTTAGGCCGCCGGAGGCGCATGGACAGGCCGTCCAGCGCCCGGCCGATACCCGCCATTTCCCGGTAGCCGCCCAGCCAGTCGTTCTTCACCATGTGGTTGAGTACCCGCGAGAGGACCGGCGGCATTTCGCCCCGGTAGGCGCGCAGGGAACCGTAGGTTCGCTCGATGAAATCGGCCAAAGACTCCTCCGAAAATTCCGGCCAGTGCCGCGCGAGAAAATGGTCGTAGCAGATATCCACGATGATCCCGGCGAACCGGCGGCGGGCGCTGCTGATGAGCGCCTTGCTCTCCCGCACCACGTCGTGGCCGTCTGTGAAGCGGTCCACGGCCACGTGGCTCAGCATGCCTCGCATGACTGCGCCATTGTACGGCTGTCGGTCCACGGGCCCCCGGACGAAATCCACCATCAGGTTCCCCACGCGGGACTCGGGCGTATCTTCGGCGAAGTACAGGTGGGCCAGGTAGTTCATAGGCTGGTAAGCCGGGTCTCCACCAGGATCTCCGAATGCAGGGTCCGGTGCACGGGACAGCGGTCGGCGATTTCGAGCAGCCGCGCCCGCTGTTCATCGGTAAGGTCGCCGGTCAACTCAATCTCCCGTTCGATGCGATCGACCTTGCCTTCGGTGGTCTCGCAGGTCTCGCAGTGGCTGGCGTGGATCTTCGCGTGGCTGAGCCGGACGACGATCTCTTCCAGGGGCCAGGATTTCCGGTCGGCGTACATCCGCAAGGTGATGGACGTGCAAGAGCCCAGGGCCCCGAGCAGCAGGTCGTAGGGCGTCCCTCCGCGGTCTGTGCCCCCCACCGACTCGGGTTCGTCCACGGTGAGGCGGTGGCCCGATGCCACGACCTCGGTATAGTAATGTTCCCGCCCCGTCCGCACCACCACCTGGCTTCCCGCCGCTTCGGGTCCGCCCTCCCCCGCGGCGGGCACGTCCAGGTACCGTGTCGCCCACGCTGCGGCGGCGCGGCCTACGTAGAAGGCATCGGCCTCGCTTGTAAGCAGGTGATCCGCCTTGTCCAGGGACAGGAAACTCTTGGGATGGAGCGCGGCCTGGAAGATCTGTGCGGCGTTTTCGATCCCGACCGTCTGGTCGATGGGCGAATGGCACACCAGCAAGGCGCGACGCAGCCCGCGGATCGTCTCCTCCATCCGCGTCTCCTCCAGGTCGTCCAGGAACTGCTTCCGGATCAAGAAGGAACGGCCGGCGAGCGTGACGGTCGCCTGGCCCGTCTGCTCGATGGTCTCTCTTGCGTCCGCGATCAGGTTGGTCACATGCTTCGGGTCGGCCGGCGCGCCGATGGTCACGACAGCCCTGCAGGAAGGTATGGCTCCCGCGGCCTTGAGTACGGCCGCGCCGCCGAGGGAGTGCCCGATCAGGACCCGGGGCGATTCGTGATGGTGCTCGAGGTATCTCGCCGCGGCGACCAGGTCGTCCACGTTGGACGAAAAGCCGGTATCGGAGAAGTCCCCTTCGCTGTCGCCCAGGCCCGTGAAATCGAATTGCAACACGGCCAGGCCATGATCGGACATCTCCTGGCTGATGCGCCGGACGGCGTTCAGGTTCCGGTTGCAGGTGAAGCAGTGGGCGAAGAGGGCGAAGGCGACCGGCCTGCCGTCGGGCGGCAGGCTGAGTCGCGCGGCAAGCAGGTCGCCGTGGTCATTGGGAAAACTGAGCGTCTGAACGGGCATGAAACTCCCCGGTCCCCGGTTATCCCGCTCCTACTCCAGCTGGCTGGTTTCGTCGGAAAGGCGGCGCAGGACATTCTCCAACTGCTGCAGCGAAGCCCCGTAATTGGACCAGTCACCCGCCTGGAGGTGCGTCTGTGCCTCGTCGAAATGGGTCACCGCCCGCCTGGCCAGGTCGTTCAAGGTCACGCTCCGGGGCTGTGTTACGACTTGGCCATCGCTCGTTTCCGTCGTTTCAAGGGCCAGGGTCGCGCCGTCGAGAGCGAAAATGGACGCGAGGGCCTGGTCCAGCGTCTCACGCATGGCGATGCGGTTGCCGTAGGCGACGATCACGCGCTTGAGTTCGGGCAGCCCGCCCCGGGTGGACCGCTGACGCAGGTACAGGGGCTCGATGTAGAGTAGGGACTCCTGGATCGGCACGACGATGATGTCGCCCCGGATCACCTGGGAGCCCTCCTGGTTCCAGAGGGTGAGTTCCTTCGCGATGTCGGCGTCCTGGGTGATCCGCGCCTCGATCTGCATGGGGCCGAAGACCAGCTCCTGCTTCGGGAAGTTGTACACCTGGATGCGTCCGTAGAGCGGCGCGTCGCAATGGGCGGCCATCCAGCCGATCATGTTCTCCTTGCCGGCCGGCGTGAAGGGCAGCAGGAGGAGCAGTTCCTCCTTGTCCATCTCGGCCGTCTTCATCACGGCGTAGTACGGGTACACCTGCTGTTCCTGTTCGGCGTAGACCTGCTGGGGCACCGCCCACATGTCTTCCTTGTTGTAGAACACCTGGGGGTTGCGCATGTGGTAGATGCGGTACATGGCGGCCTGGATGGCGAACATGTCGCGCGGGTAGCGGATGTGATCTTTTAGCGTCTGCGGCATCTCGCTCAGCGGCCGGAACAGCGTCGGGAAGATCTTCTGGTAGGTAAGCACCAGCGGATCCGCCTCGTCCACGAGGTAGAAGTCGGTCTCGCCCGAATAGGCGTCGATGATCACCTTCACGGAATTCCGGATGTAGTTGATGTTCTGCAGCGTGGGCTGGTTCTGGACGAACCGCCGTTGCGGTGGCGGATTGAGACCCGGGATATCCGACTGCGGCCCGGTGCCCAGGTCGCCCGTGTCCGGCATCTGCAGGAGCCCGCTGAAGCGTTGCGAGTAGGGGTAGGAACCTGTCGTCGTGTAGGCGTCGATCATCCAGTAGAGCTTGCCGCCGGCGATGATCAGGTAGGGATCGTGGTCATAATCCAGGAACGGCGCGATGTTCTCAACCCGGTCCTGCAGCCGGCGGTAGAACATCACCTGGCTTTCCTGGGTGATGAGGGGACTGATGACGAAGTTCGCCTCACTGAAATAACGGGCAAAGGCCAGGCGACGGAAATAGGAGCTGAGTTCCACCCCGCCGTCGTCCTCGTACCGGCTGAACTTGTTCTGGTCGCCCTCGGGATAGTCGAATTCCTCCTGCGTGGTCTTCACGACCGCGTAGGCGTCCATGTTCTCGCCGAAGTATAGTTCCGGCCGCCGCACGGTGAGGTCGTCGCTGATGGAAACGGGGGGGATGTCCTTGACGAAGAGATCCGGCAGCCCCTCGGGCGTGGAGGTATTCACCGGGCTCAGGCACAGGCCGTATCCGTGCGTGTAGAAAAGGTGCCGGTTCTGCCACGTGGGCGACGGGATCTGGTTATACGAGAGTTCCCGGGCGGCCAGCATGACCTGGCGGTACTGTCCGTCGATCAGGTACCGGTCCTCGTCCACGTTGGAGAAATCGTAGTAGGTCCGGATCTCCTGGAGCTGCTGGTAGGTCCGGCGCAGCGGACGTTTATCCTGGATCTTGAGGTTGTTGATGGTCGTGATGTTGGACTGGATATCCCCCGCCGTGAGGTTCTCCTGGATCTGAAAGGGCACCTCATCGACGCTGTCCAGTCCGTATCCCTGCAGGGTGTAGTTGATGGTATGCTGTATATAAGGCGCTTCCCGGTCGTACTCGTTGGGGGCTACCAGGAAGTACTGCACGAGTCCGGGATAAACGGAACCTGCGATCAGGGACGAGGCGATCATGCCGCCGATGGCGATGAACGGCAGGTTGCGGCGCTGGGAGCGAAGCGTCATCAAGAACAGCCCGGCGCAGGCGACGGCCACGAAGAGCAGGACCCACAGGGCGTACATCCGGGCGTGCAGGTCGGTGTATCCCGCGCCGAAGGCGAATCCCGATTCGGAGTACAGCAGCCGGTACATGTCGAGCCGGTAGCCCCAGGCCATGAGCAGGAATACGATAGCGCCAAGAACGCAGATGTGGTTACGGGCATAGGAGCGGATCTGGATGCCGCGCTCCTCGATGGTGACGGCACCGCGGTATAGGTAGTACAGAGTGACGGCGATCGCCGAGGCCACGACCAGGAGCAGCAGCCAGAACCGGACGAAATGCCAGATCGGCAGCGAGAAGACGAAGAACCCGATGTCGAGATTGAATATGGGGTCGGTGGCGCCGAAGGTTTCCTGGTTGAAATACCGGAGCATGCCGTCCCAGTTGGCCAGGCCGATCAGGCCCATGATGGCGGAGATGACCAGGATGCCGATGATCGTCACGACCTCGATCAGCCTGGAGGAGGAGAAGAGCTGTTCGAGTTCCGACATCTCCTCGTTGAACAGGTGCAGTTCGGTGAGACGCGTGGAGAAGTACCGCGCCAGGTAGACATTCGTCCCGAGACCGGCCACCGCGACCAGGCCGAAGACCAGGCCGGTGAAGAACTTGGCGCCGATCGTCGTCCAGAAAACGTCGTTGAATCCCAGCTGATCGAACCAGAGCGCTTCGACGAATATACTGGCCCAGAATCCGCTGAGGATCCACAGTCCGATCACGACAATGGCTGCAATGAAGAGTGTTGATCTGAATCTGCCCAAAATATCGCTCCTTGCCCGTAGTGTAGGGGACGATCTGTGGAATCACAGAACCCCTTCGTCCCCGAAATGGTCCTGCTTTTAAAATACCTTTAAAATCTCTCTTAAACCCGCCTCAACCCTGCCACCTTTATTTCGTCGTCCAGCATCATGGGACGGGCGGCCTGCCGGATGCGGGCCTTGACCCCGTCGTCGGTAATGTAGCTGACCTGGTTGATCCCGTCGATGCGGAAGAGCATTTCGAGGCCGGCCTGCCGCAGGGCCGTCGTTTCCGTGCCCTCCGGTAACAGGCCGCCCATGCCCTCGGCATACGCGTCCCACAGCTGTTCAACGGCGTCGAAAACCGTGGTCGCGATCCGTGGATCGTTATGCGCGTGCAACAGGTAATGGGCCATGATGAAGCCCGCGTCCTGGGCCGGGTGTCCGTAGTTGACGAACTCCAGGTCGAAGGTATGGACCCGTTCCTCCGCGGCGATGACGCTGGCCGTCCAGAAATCGCCATGGAGGAGCGCCAGTTTCGTCTCCGTGAATGTCTCCGCCAACCGGCGGGCGACGCGGTTCAAAGCCGGATCTTCGACGAAATAGAAACAGTACTCGTACCGGAGGCCCTGCATGGCCTCGTTGTCGAACTTTCCGCGCAACTCCGGGTCGTCCCAGGTCTGCCGGTGCAGGGACGATAGAAACTCGCCGAGCTTGCCCGCCACGGACAGGTCGACGCATCCCCGCTCCAACTCGGTTTCCAGGGACGGCCGCTTTCCCAGGTCCGACATGACCAGGATGCGGTGCGCGTCATCGAAATGCAGTACGGACGGGACGGTTCCGGCGGGGAACAGGCCGTCCAGTACCCGAAGCGCCTCCGTCTCGTAGACGATCCGGTCGGTGGTGACCTTGAGATCGGGGAAGAGCCGCAAGGCGTCCAGGGCCTGTTTCACCACGACCGACCGGTCACCGGCAGAGACCCGCAGCACGGTGTTCAGAAACCCGCCGCCCAGCCCTTCCACCGTGCAGGATCCCTCCGGCGGCGCGTCCAAAAGATCTCTTGTATACAGGTAATCCGCTACATTATCTTTATCGATGTTCATGGATGCCGTGGCGTCATCGTTACATGATAACGGTCGCCCGAAGCCGCGCCTTCCCACCAATGACTCCGTACCCAACCACTGCACTCGTCCTGCCGGCAAAGTACCCGGAACCCCGCAGCGTTAAGACCAGGCTCGTCAACGGTACCGCGGAAAACGGCTATCGCGGCCTCAAAGACGTCCCGGACGCTTCAGGCCGGGTTATCGGCCAGGACGAAGCCTACCGCCTGGCGGCGCAGATGTACCGCGCGTTCCTGGTGGACCGCTTTGCGGCACACCGGGGACGGGATTACGACGTCTGGCTGGCCGCGTCACAACCCGATTACACGGAGGCCTTTCGTTCGATCACCGGGCCGGATATCCCGTACCACTTCGTGTCCGGCGCGAACATGGGCGAGATCATGCTTGGGATCTTCGAGGCGCTCCTCGGACGATACGCGTACGTGCTGATCTCCGGGAGCGACATGCCCCACCTGGACGAAGCGGCCGTCGACCGGGTCCGCGCGTCCCTCTCATCCCATGATATTGTGCTTGTCCCGGCCCAGGACGGCGCGTACAATCTTATCGGCATGCGCAGGCCGCACCGCATATTCGATATATCGCGCTGGAGTTCGGGATCGGAACTCGAGGAGACCGTCGCCCTGCTTCGGCAGCGTCGAATCTCCCACGAGGTGCTCGACGAATACTGCCTGCTGGACATCGATACGATCGAAGACCTGGTGCAGTTGATGCGCGGTCCTGAAACCGTGGAAGCGCCGGAAACCAACGCCTTTCTGACGGCGCTCGACGAACGACTGGACTTCGCGGGATGAACCCGCGAATCAACGCCGTATATTAAACCGGGCGGGCTTCGGGTGTCAAGGGAATTAACCGGCAAACGGGTTACAGTGCTGGGCCTCGGCGTGCTCTCCGGCGGGGTCGCTTCGGCGCGGTATTTCGCCTCACGTGGTGCGGACGTCACCGTCACGGATCTCCTGCCGGAGGAAGCGCTCCAAAAGTCCATCGACGACCTCGCCCGCTGGCCGGTCCGCTACGTGCTCGGAGAGCACCGGGAGGAGGACATCACTGGAGCGGATCTGGTGGTGGTCGGACCCGCGGTCCGGGACGACAGTCCGTTCCTCAGGCTGGCACGGGACCGGGGCGTTCCATTGACCACCGAAACGAACCTGGTCTTCGAGACCTGCCGCAGGCCGGTCATCGGCATCACCGGCAGCAACGGCAAGACCACCACGACCCGCCTCATCGGCGACCTGTACCAGGCGGTCGACCCGGATACGCTGGTAGGCGGGAATATCGGCCGGGCCGTGCTCAACGAACTCGCGGATCCGAACGAACGAGACGGCCAGTGTGGGACGGGCGAATCGGGAGATGCGGTAGAATCTGCCGAGGTGACCGAAACTACGGAGGCGCCGGGCGCCGGCAGTCCGTCGGAATCTGAGGATGCGCCGGGTGCCGCGGGTGTGAAGCGTTCGGTGGGTGCGCCGGGCGCCGGCAGCCCAGTGATACTGGAGCTGTCCAGCTTTCAGCTCCACCGGCTGGCCTGGATCCGGCAAAGCCCCGGGCTTGCCGTGGTGACGAACCTGTCGCCCAATCACCTGGACTGGCACGGGACCTTCGACGCCTACGAACAGGCCAAGCAGCATATCGCGCGTTACCAGTCGTCGGACGACGTGACCGTGTTGAATGCCGATGATGAGCGGCTGCGCGCGTGGGCGTCTATTTGTCCGGGGCGCGTGGCGTGGTTCAGCATGGAGGGTCCGGTCGAGACCGGATGTTACCTGCGGGACGGAGCAGTGGTGTTTCGCGACTCGGCGGGCGAAGGCGGTCCAGCAGTGGGCGGCGGTCCACTAGGCGAACGCGTCGTGTGCCCCGCGGACAGCCTTCGTCTCCCGGGTCCGCACAACCGGGCCAACCTGCTCGCCGCTGTGACGGCCGCGTGCCTGGGCGGGATTCCAGCGCCGGTCATCCGCTCTACGGTCGAGGCGTTCCGCGGCGTGGAACACCGCCTGGAAGAGGTGGCCGTTATCGATGGCGTGGGCTATTACAACGATTCCGCCTGCACCACGCCGGCTTCGACGGTCACGGCGCTGCGGGCATTCGACGGTCCGGTCGTGCTGATCGCGGGCGGGTACGATAAGGGAATGCCGTTTGACGAAATGGCGTCGGAGACCGTCCGGCGCGCCCGGGCCGTTGTCCTGATCGGTGCGACAGCCGGCTCGATAGCGTCAGAGATCCGGAAGGCCGGGTCAACAGACGCGCCTGTTCTTACCCGCGCCGATAAGCTTGATGAGGCCGTCCGGCAATGCGCGGGGCTGACGCGCCCCGGGGACGTGGTGGTTTTGTCGCCCGGCTGCGCCAGTTACGACATGTTCACCAATTTCGAGGAACGCGGGCAGCGGTTCAAGGAAGCCGTGGCCTCGTTGAGGAAAACGAACTAGCGGAGGATCGCATGGCCATCGAGACCGTTGGCGTCATCGGGTGTGGATTGATGGGATCGGGCATTACGCAGGTGTGCGCCCAGGCAGGATACCGGACGATCGTCCGCGAGGCGTCCGACGAATTGGTAAGCGGAGGCATCGGCCGTATTGACGGCGTCCTTTCTCGGGACGTCTCGAAGGGACGGAGGACAGAAGACGAAAAAACGGCCGTACTTGGACGCATTACGGGAACGACGGATTTTAACGATCTCGCCGCGTGTGACCTGGTGATCGAGGCGGTCACCGAGCATCTCGAGGCCAAACAGGAGGTCTTCCGGACCATCGACGGCATCGTGCCGCCCAATGCCATCCTGGCCAGCAATACTTCATCCATTTCCATCACCGAACTGGCTTCGGCGACGAACCGGCCGGAGCAGGTCCTAGGCCTGCATTTCTTCAACCCCGTTCCCGTGATGCGGCTCATCGAGATGGTCATCGGGCTGCAGACCAGCGCGGAAACCGTGGAAACGGCCCGGCAGTTCGGCGAATCGCTGGGCAAGCAGGTGATCGAGGTCAAGGACACGCCCGGCTTCATCGTCAACTACCTCCTTATCCCCTACCTGCTGGACGCGGTGCGCCTGGTCGAATCGGGCGTGGCCACGAAGGAGGACATCGACGCGGGCATGGTCCTGGGGTGCAGTCACCCCCTCGGCCCTCTCAAGCTACTCGACTTCATCGGCCTGGACACCACGCTCTACATCGCGGAAGTGCTCTACGACGCCTTCCGCACCGATCGGTATGCCGCCCCGCCCCTGTTGCGCCAGATGGTCGCCGCCGGGATGAACGGCAGGAAAAGCGGACGGGGGTTCTACGAGTACGGTGGAGCCGCGCGGGACCGGTCGAGCGGGTCGTGAAGACGGTGAAACGGACCATGAAGGCCGGTTGAGCTGTACGGGACCGGTCGAGCAGGTTGTCTAGTCGGTGGCACCGGGCGTGAAGACGATCGAACAGGACTGGACTTGTACAATTGTACAATATGAAACTTTGCGAAACGTCGCGAACTTTGCCAATGTTGGTATATTCAACAGGAAAGTTACAGAACCCATGATCCAGAACGAGAGGCAACCGAATGACCGATTCACCCGGTAACAAGGCTGTCCTGCTCATCGCGGACAGCGAGCGCGACGCCGACATGTTGTACGCCACGGGAATGTTCGTGCCGGACCCCTTCACCTTTCTGCAGGTGGGCGGCCGGACGACCATCATGATGAGCGACCTGGAGATCGATCGCGCCCGGGTCCAGTCGAAGGTCGACGAAGTAGTTTCGCTGACGGACTACACGGACCGCGCGAAGGGCAGCGGCAACGCGGACCCGGGACTCGTGGACGCCGTAGTCGAATTGCTCCGAGACCGGGAGGTGAAATGCGTCCGGGTGCCGAACGGCTTTCCCCTGGGCTACGCGGACCGGCTTCGGGACCGGGGTTTCGAAGTGGCGCCGAAGGAAGATCCCTTCTGGGACCAGCGGCCGGTGAAGACCGACGACGAAGTAGCCGCCATATCGGACGCGTCCCGGCACACGGAAGCCGCCCTGCGCATGGCCTTCGCCTTACTCGCGGAGGCATCCGTGAAGGACGGCACGCTCTACGGTCCGGAAGGCCCGATCACCTCTGAATACATCCGAAACAGGATCCACATCTACCTGCTGGAACGGGACTGCATCGCCCAGCACACGATCATCGCGGGAGGCGTCCAGGGCTGCGATCCCCATAATGGCGGCTCCGGTCCGCTGCGCGCGGGCGAACCTATCATCTTCGACCTGTTTCCCAAGTCCACGAAAACCGGTTACTTCGCCGACATCACCCGCACCGTGGCGAAGGGTCCGGTTTCCGACACTTACCGGCGGCTCTACGATACGGTGCTGGAAGGGCAGGAAGTCGCGCTTTCGCGGGTTCAAGCGGGTGTGGACGGTCGGGAGATCCACATGGAAGTGGAACGGCTGTTCGAAAGCCGGGGCTACGAGACGGGCGCGAAGAACGGCCGCATGCAGGGCTTCTTCCACGGAACCGGCCACGGCTTCGGCCTGGAAATCCACGAACCGCCCCGCATATCTAAGGTGTCACAGGTCCTGAAGGCGGGCCACGTCGTGACCGTGGAACCAGGTTTATACTACCCCGACCTCGGCGGCGGCGTGCGGATCGAGGACAACGTCGTCGTCACTGAGGATGGCTGCGTCAACCTGACGCGGCTGGAGAAGGTGTTCGAGGTGTAGGGCGAAATGCAGTGTTTAACGAATCTTCGTTCGACTGGCAACCGTTAGACTCCGTTGCCATACTTCTTTATTGCCATTCACCAGTGATGAACCGCACGTAAACCTCCTCATCGAATATCCTGGCCGAGACGATTTCCTTCCTTGCTATAGTCACTGCGAAATCTCCAGCATCCAGATCTAGTACATTTTTAAGATATCTATCATCGCCAGGTTCACTAACCCACTCATAGTAGGTGTTGAAATGTGATTCCAAGGACTCCTCATCTCGGTACCCGCTCATGAAGGGCAGAATGCGTATGAACTGGTCGGTACTTAATCTCGGCCCCGGGCTACTAATAGGTAGCCCCACGTAGACTTTTCTGTTCTTCAAAGTAATCTCCATCATCTTGTCGCGCTTATTGCAGTCCCGCATCAGAAGACTCAGGAAATCCCCCATTTCGGCCGCCACTTCTGCTTCTACTTCCTCTTTGTCTGAACGCCGGTTTTTGATACTGGCTACGCTCCAACATAGACCGATGGATATCCAGCCAGTTAAAAAAGGAATGTAGGTAGTGGGGATGTTGCCAATGGGAATCCAGCCAGCAAGGAACGGGAAGTTTGTCGCGGCGTAGTTTGGCAGGTGAGAAAACAAAAACCAGGCGACTAGGTAGGCAACTGGGTAGGAGAAGATACCAATAACTGCAGATCGAAACAGGACATGGTATCCTGATTCTCTGTTGATCTGCGATCTGTATTTATATGATGTCCTGTGATAGACGTATCCACTCAATGCAGGAATTAAAAGAGATTCAAGCCCTCCCATCAGACTCCTTCTTGTCCGTAATGTTACGAAGTTTACTTATCGTTTTACGGACTTCGGGTTTTTTGACATAGGAGTTTATATCAACCTCAAACCCACCATATTCCCGAACGCGTATGTAGGAAGCATCCTTTTTGGAGTCCTTAGCCATCATGGCACCTCGGGGAAGTATAAGAGTATTGGGGGAAAGGGAGGTATGTATCCAAGTAACGTGCTACAAAGTTTGGCGTCAATATCAAACCTCACCAGACCCGTACATGCAAATTAACAAACCAGTCATGTAATACTCAAAGGTTCCAAAATTCACTAACTACAGTATAAATAGCGTGAATCATCTCGCAATTTCCCACGTCATTCGCTCATTTTAGCTGAAATCAAGTTAACATAACCCCGGGCAGAACACGCAACGCCAGCCAGCGCACTCCAAATCCCAGTTCATCCGGTTCAGTCCACCAGCGCCTGGTAGATGAGCGCGCGGAGACGCTGATGGTCGTCGAGGCCCTGGGCGGGGATGACCTGCGTCATGTACGAAACCACCAGTTCTTCGGCCGGATCGACCCAGTACGTGGAGTGATAAGCCCCTCCCCAGGCGTATGTCCCCGGCGTACCCGGCAGTCCGTTCCAGCCGATCTCCTCCGTTATGCCGAACCCCAGGCCGAACCCGCCGCCGTCTCCCTGCCACGCATCGTGGACATGATCGACGGTCATAAGCTGCACCGTCTTGGGCGACAGGATGCGCGCCTCGTCCAGCGTCCCCCCGCGCCGGAGCGCCTCGAGGAAACGGGCGTAATCCATCGGCGTGGAGACAAGCCCCGCGCCGCCCGAAAAGCTCTTGCGCGGTCCCTCGAGATACATGCCCTGCCCGACCATGTGGCCCGGATCAGGCGCGCGCTCCATCCCGCTTTCTTCCGTCACCGAGTACACGACGGTCAGCCGGTTCGCTTTTTCCCGGGGCACATAGAAGTGCGTATCCACCATGTCCAGCGGTTCGAGGATCTCGACTCGCAGGAATTCGTCCAGCGGCATGCCGGAAGCCCGCTCGATCACCACGCCCAGGATGTCCGTGGCGTAGCCGTATACGAACGACTCGCCCGGCTGGGCATCCATGGGCAGGTCCCCCATGCGCTCGACAGTTTCGGCAATCGGTTCGTCGCGGTCCGCGAAGTACCAGCCCACAATACCGGCCTCTTCCCAGCGCTCTGCGCCCGGCCCCCATCCGTACCCGATGCCGGCGGTGTGCGTGAGCAGATCGCGCACCGTGATCTTGCGGCTGGCGGGAACCGTCTCAAAGCCGCCGTCCTCGTTTTTAACGGCGACGGTTGTGCTATCGAATTCGGGGATGAAGTCGCCCAGGTCCTGGTCGATCAGCAGGCGCCCCTGCTCCTGCAGAACCATCACGCCCACCGAGATGACCGCCTTGGTCTGCGAAGCGATGCGGAAGAGGTCCGTGGTCTCGAGCGGTTCCCCCGCCTCGCGGTCCCGGTAGCCGAATGCCCTGGCGTAGACCACGTGTCCGCGCCGCCCGATCACGAGCGCGGCGCCGGGCAGGCGTTCTTCCGCAACATAAGTTTCAAGCATCGCATCGATGCGTGCCAGCCGTTCGGAGGAAACCCCCGCCTCTTCCGGGCTGGCCGGGACAAAGGATTGAGCGAAAACACGCGGCGCGGCGGGCGCGCAGAAAAGTAGCGCCGCAAGCAGCGGAAGCAGGATGCGGAAGCGTGGTATTGATAGCATGGATGTGGTTCCTTTTGGCGGTTGTTATGGCTTTGAGGCTAAATTAACCTATTCACTTTTTGTTGTCAAAATCATGCGGTCAATCTCGGATTCGCGGAGGCTGTTCACAGATTGTGCAAACAAATCGATAAGAAGATGTAATCGACCAACGTACCGTCGACAGTTGATCCTTGACCTTTTCCCACACTGTCTCTAACTATGCTGACCTGCCTTGCTGACCTCCAAATCCGCGCTGAGCCCAAATCCGCCCAGCCATTCGTTCTCAGGAACACTCGATGAATTCAAAGCCTGACGTTCCCGCGGAAACGCTCACTTCGCTTCAGACCGAACGGCTGATGCTGCGTCCGATTGACGTGGATCACGTCGACGCGCTGCACCGGATCATTTATGCTGATCCGGACGTGGCTCAGTTCTACTCAGGTGAGGTTCAGTCCCTCGAAGAAACGCGCGACATCGTGAAGCACAGTGCATGGCTGAACCGGCATAGCGGAACACAGGGATGGGGTTCCTGGGCGATCTTTCGCAAAGAGGACGCCGGATTGATCGGACGCATCAACCTGGGCAGGCCTGACCGGACCTACTACACCGTCCTGGAAGAGGAACGGGACAGTCCGTTCGTCCCGCTCGATACGGAGATAGGTTATGCGGTCGGAAAAGCCTACTGGGGGCAAGGATATGCTACTGAAGCAGCACGTGCGTTAATCGACTATGCGTTCCACACGCTGCAAATACCCCGGTTAGTCATACCGGCCGACGAAGCCAATCTGCCATCCCAGAAGTTGCTCAAGCGGCTGGGATTCCGTATGCAAAGAAACGTACATCCGGAATATGAAGGTATCGCCGGTGTACTGCAAAATCCGGCCTTCCCCGGTATATCGCCTCCATCGGGACAAGGCCGGTCATCGCTGCACGATCAGTCATCGTTATCTTCAGAACGTGAGGAAACGGTCGAGCCTACCTTTGAAACTAATCAGTACTATATCCGCGGCCTCGAATTGGAGGATTGCGAGCCGATCGATCGTATTGTCCGGAATACGCCGGATACCGTTCGTACCTCTGGCCACATGCATTCATACGAAATGGTGTCCGGTGATCTGCTCTTCGTCCATGACGGTCCCACCGGATCGAGGATACGCGAAGGCTTTTCGGGCAGGGATGAGGGGCTGGGAACATTTGTCATCGAGTCAAAGTCCGACCGGAGACCCGTTGGTGTCATTCATCTCGGACCGGCTGCGCGAAACTACTGGATCGCAATCGAAAATGACCCTCATGGCGAATGTGCCCGTTTTGAAGTTGATTTTGCCTGTATAATCGATCCCAAGGTCGATACGCTACCCAATATCCTGGAAGCATGCGAGCCATTGCTCACATACGCCCTGCACGACCTGCGCCTGGCGCGGTTGGTTACCCATGTTGATCAGGATGACGCGGCTTCGATTAGGCGATTCAGAGACCTGGGATTCCGCATTGAAAAGAATATGCATCCGGTTTTTGGAGGCTACGTGGCTATTCTGGATGCGTAGGATCCCGGATTATCTTCTGAATGTGAAGAGGCAAACATACGTAGCGTTAGCCTCAGTAACATGCGATCTTGAATGCTGATTGTTACATTCCCTGAATTTATGAAGTATTGGCGTGAATTCATGTCCGCTGACGATGACGGCAGGCTGGAATTATGGTTGGAATACATGTCGGCCTACCCGGAATTGATAGAAAAACAAAAGGCGAATTATGAACACGCCGAGTATTCGTGGGAGGAGGTAGCGAAGACAAGGATCTTTCCGATTCTAGTCGACCACATCGCGGAAATACGCAGGGCAGCCCGTCTGATACACGAGATTGCTTTAGATGTGGTGGATTCTGCAAGAAGGATTCTTGAAATGCAATATGACCCGACCATCGTGAATTACGTTGGAATCGGATGCGGAGCAGGTTGGGCAACAGAATATGGCGGAAAGCCGGCAATACTTCTTGGTCTGGAAAACATCGCAGATTGTGGATGGACAAACGAATCCAGTCTAAAGGGACTCATAGCGCACGAAGCCGGCCATCTGTTTCATGACGAGTTGCGCGCAAGAGCGACTCTGGGAACGAGTAGCGGACCGTTGTGGCAACTATACCGCGAAGGATTTGCACAAAGATGCGAGCATCTCATCTCTGGCGAGTCTACCTGGCACATGTCGACCGGCATAAATGACGAGACCTGGTTGACATGGTGCGAAGAGAATCTGCCGTACTTGGCCTCCGAGTTTCTGGCGTCCATTGATTCAGAGGAAAAGACAAGAAGATTCTTTGGCCACTGGTATGATCTACAAGGTAAAAAGCAATGCGGGTACTATCTTGGACACGAGATAGTGACTGAATTGGAAGAAAAAGAACCACTAAGATCCATTGCTATTGTTCCAGAACCGGAGGAACAAATCACTGAGATACTTGGGATAATGGCCAACAATGAAAATCAAAACCCTCGAGATCGAACACGCGTCCAGGCTGACGGATTTCTATAATGAGCAGTTCGCGGACCTGCCGTACTGCTATCCTGTAACGCCGGATGAATTCGAATCCGGTGTCCTGTGGCACGAGGAACGGGACGAACCCTACGAGGACCTGTCGGAGGAGTCCATCCTGGTGGTGGAAGACGACGGTGCCATCGTGGGATTCGCCCACGTGGCCGTCTGCCGGAAGGGCGAGGAGGACGACCGTATCGGGCTCCATCCCATCGAGGAACTGTTGAAGGACCGTATCGGGCTCATCCGATTCTTCCACTACCGCGCAGGTGCGAGGCCAGCGGGGCAGGCACTCCTGGAAGCGGCGGAAGCATATTTGCGGGGGTTCGGCATAAGTCAGATAAGGGCCTTCAGCTACTTTGGTTACCGTTTCTACCGCTTCTGCCACGCGTTCCAGTCTGACAGGATGGGCTACGTGGGCGCCCTGCTCAGCATGAACGACTACCGCATAACGCGCGGGATCATCCTCCTCGAGCTTCCCGATTTCACCGTGCCTGATCCCGTATTGCCGGACCCGGAAGTGACCACGCGGTTCGACGTAAAGCCCGGGCGGGGCAGGCTGCCCAACATGGAATTCCAACTCTTCCGCGGAGATCAGTGCATCGGGCAGGGATTCGCCCAGTCCGTCGGTGATTTCTGCCGGTCGCCTCATGCGCAGGAAACCTTCTACATCCCCTGGTTCTCCATCGAAGGCAGTCCGGTGGGAGGGCGGGTGAGCGAGGGGGAGCAGGGCAAGGGCTTCGGGCGGTACATGATGGAGGTCCTGCTGCGGGAGATGCGCCGGCTCGGATACCGTCACGCGACCACCCAGGCGAACACGGGCAGCCCGCGCCCCATACTCCTGTACACGAATATGGGATATGCGGTAGTCGATACCAACTACCAGTACTTCAAGGACCTTGAGAAGGAGATACCGCTGGAGGTGTTTAAAGAGGTCGGGTTCTGATAACTGACGCCGATGCGGTACCTGCTGGAAAAACGCGGACTGAGGTCACAAGTGTCCTGATAGAGAGTTCATTACGAGTGTATTAAGATGCGGCACCTATGTAGGTGTACTTACACGTCTATCGCAAGGATTCTACAGGGTTTATTCGTGATACTTGGAAGGAATGATAACTTACGGTCAGGATAGCAACTACAAAGGTTCCTATACCTGCGAGGAAAAATGATTCGAAATCCAGATCAATTCGATACTCGAAGTTTTGAAGCCATCTCAGCATGACAAAGTAAGCGACAGGCCAAGAGATGCTATTTGCAATGAGTATCACCAGGATAAGAGACCTGTTCAATAGACTTACAATATCTAATGACGAAGCTCCCAGTACTTTTCTAACGCTTATTTCCAACCTACGTTTCTCTATGATAAAGACAACCAAACCCAACAGCCCGATACAAGAAATGAGAATTGCAATTATAGTATATACACCGACCAATCTTCCCATCAGTAATTCCTTCTGATAATAACTATTGAAATCTTCATCAAGATAGGAAAAGCTGAATGGATACTCGCTGTTGATCTCTTCCCACTGATCGGTTATTCGGTCTATGGAAGACACAATGTCATCAGTCCGCACCCTGACGGTTATATACCCTTCACCGGTCATAATCATCATGATGGGTTCAATGGATTTATGAAGAGAAGACATATGATAGTCTTTGACAACACCTACCACTTTACCGCTACGCCAGGTCCCCAGATCAATCTGCCTACCGATCACATCCGGTGAGACTTCCCAACCGAATTTTCTGATTGCACTTTCGTTGAAAATAAACCCTTCAACTTTATCAGTTGGTATTTCCACAGAGAAATCTCGACCTGCAATCAGATCAAAGCCAAGTGTCTTGATGAAATCATAGCCTATCATATAGGTAGAGATTGCGACATTCTGACCCTTCGAATATCCCTCCGGATGGACAGACTCCGTCCACATACTACCCACGCCGTCCGATCGTCCTGGAATCGTGGACGAGTTAGTGACGCTTACCACTTCGGGATTCTGGAGTAACGCCTCTTTAAAAAGGTCATATCTTTCCTGTATAGGTTCTATAGTCGCTGGTATAACGATAATGTTCTCTTTATCAAATCCTAAATCTACGTTATACATGTAATCCAGTTGTTTAATGATAACCAGTGCACCAATTACAAATCCAATGGTCACAGTGAATTGAATAACTACAAGAATCTTGCGAAGCGATAAGCCCGTCTTTCCTCCTGACCATTCTCCCTTTATCATGTTTTTAGGAGAATATGCCGACATTACGAATGCAGGATATACACCCGAAAGAACAACCACGGCCGCGGAAACACCAACTACAGTAAGCCAGAACCCAACATGGGATAACACAGTTACGGGATTCTTACCGGTCATACTTGTGTATGCAGGTGAGAGGAGTATCACAAAGACGATCGTTAACAGGATGGCAAAAAAAGTAACAACTAGGGTTTCACCCAAGAATTGCATAACAAGCTGAGACCGTTTCGCGCCCAAGACCTTCCGGATCCCAACTTCCATAGCTCGAACCATAGCTCTCGCTGTCGACATGTTAACAAAATTAACGCAGGAGATCAGAACTATACCGACACCAAGAGCGGTTAACATGTATAAGTACAAACTGTTCCCATTTTTTTTAAGCTCATTGCTCAACTGTGACGACAAGTAGATCGAATCTAAAGACTGTAGACGGGGCTCCAGTGTAAGTCTCCCGTTCGCTACGAAGTCCGTCAATTGGGTACTAGTGTATTCTTGGATCCGCTTTTCTAAGTCGACTGATGATGAAGTTTTTTGAACCAGTAAATAGGTGTAAACGCTGTTATCATTCCATTCAGTGTTTGAACTGGTGATATCCTGGCCGTACTCCGATCGCCGCGTTTCCATTGAAATCAAGATGTCAGCCTGAAAATGTGATTGTTGTGGGATAGTCTCGATAACACCGGTTACAGTTAAGTCAAAACTGTCATCCGCCCGGATTGTCTTGCCTACTGGGTTTTCATTACCGAAGTACTTCCGGGCTATATCTTCATTGATCACAACAGAATACGGATTGTTTAGAGCCGTTTCAGGATTGCCCATTAGAAATGGAAATCCAAATACCTCAAATGTAGAAGCCCCTGCCCATAGTACCATTCTTTCATTGAATACTCTGTCTTGATAGCGGAACAACCACACGCCAACAGAAGTTGCAAACCTTGTAGCGGCCTCAACTTCGACAAATGTCTCTTTGAGAGTGGGGCCTAACGGAATTGGCGTTCTGGCATCCTGGCCGTTCACAACTCTATATACTTGTGAAGAATTCGGATACAACTGATCAAAACTAAGCTCATCAAGGACATAGAAGGCAATAAACACGACACAAGTCATTCCAATAGATAGACTCAGGATATTGAAAAATGTATATCCCACGTGTTTTAAAAAGTTACGAGTCAGTATGGTGTATAAATGTTGTAACATGGGGTCCTTCGATTTTCAATAGCAATCCCGCTTCAGTTGGTCCATGTACTATTAAAAGCTAGAAAGCGCTCGGCTACATCGAATTGGTTTTCATACATCCTCGCCAAGCCATATTGCGAGTATATTCGACCGTATTGTGATCTGCTAAGCGCTTAGGTACTATCTACCTTTCGAGAGAGCAGCACCCTAAGAGCGCCGCACCTGTCTCCGTTCACTCAGAGCCCGCAACCAGCGCCTTCGCCCTGTCGGCGATGTTGGTGGCGGTGAAACCCAGGTTCTCGAAGACATCCTCATAAGGGGCCGATGCGCCGAAGCGTTCCAGGCCGATTACGTCGCCCCGCGGCCCCACGTACCGATCCCAGCCCAGCGTCACGCCGGGTTCCACGGCCAGACGGGCGGAGACCGGCTCCGGGAGTACGGACTCCCGGTACTCCTCCGATTGCGCTTCGAACAGCTCCCAGCTCGGCATGCTGACGACGCGCGCGGCCACTCCTTCGCCGGCCAGCGCGTCCCGGGCCTCGAGGGCCAGATATACTTCTGATCCGGAGGCGATGAGGATTACGTCCGGGTCGCCGTCCGCGTCAACCAGTACGTAGGCGCCTCGGTGGAGGCCGTCGGCGGGCGCGAGCCCTGCCCGGTCCGCCCGGTCCGCCCGGTCCAGCACGGGGAGTTTCTGGCGGGTCAGCGCCAGGGCGACGGGACCGTCCGTGCGCCGAAGCGCGGCCACCCACGCTTCCGCCGTCTCGGCGGCGTCGGCGGGACGGATGAGGGTCAGGTTGGGGATCGCCCGCAGGGCCATGTAGTGCTCGATGGGCTGGT
>JAJECR010000227.1 GCA_022821935.1 Candidatus Latescibacterota bacterium | reverse complement strand
GCGGTCTGCTCCTTCATCGCCACGCCGGTGCTGACCTATTACTACGGCAAGCGGTGGTACTGTTCCTGGGTATGCGGCTGCGGCGGACTTGCCGAGACCCTCGGTGATCCCTGGCGCCATCTCACCCCCAAGTCGACCGTGTCCTGGAAGATCGAACGGGCGATCATATACGCCGTGCTCCTGCTGATCATCCTGACGACGGCCGTGCTCTGGGTGAGCAGCACCGCCGAAGGCGCGCTAAGCGCCATTTCCGCCCCGCTGAAGCAGTGGTACGGGTTCTACATCGGCGCGGTCTTCGCGGGCGTGATCGGCGTGGGGTTCTATCCCGTCCTCGGCAACCGGGTCTGGTGCCGCTTCGGATGTCCGATGGCCGCGGTGCTGGGCATCATCCAGCGCTTCTTTTCCCGCTTCCGCATCACCACCAACGGCGGCCAGTGCATGTCCTGCGGCAACTGCACCACCTATTGCGAAATGGGCATCGACGTGCGGGCCTACGCGGAGCGCGGCGAGAACATCGTCCGGTCTTCCTGTGTGGGGTGCGGGGTCTGCTCGGCCGTGTGCCCTCGAGGCGTGCTCAAGCTCGAGAACGGCCTGTCACACGGTGACCGCTACCCGGGGTCCGACAAACCGCTGGGCGCTTTCTCCGCAGCCATCAGCAAGGGAGCCAGGGTGTACGGCGACCGGGACGGTTACGTATAAGGCGCCTGCATACACCGGTTGGCGGCGCTCGGTGACACCAGTTGGTGGCGCCCGCACACACCAGACGGCGCGCCTGTATACTTCGGTTGGCGGCGCCCGGTGACACCGGCCACCCGCCCGGCACTCACCTGACCAGGAAGATCACCACCGCGACCGTGACGATGCTGCAGACGGTGGACAGGAACACGGCGTTGGCCGCGAAATCCTCCCTGCTGCCGAATTCCATGGCGATCAGCACGGTGTTGATCGCGGTGGGATAACTGGTGGACACCACCAGGATCGGGGCGATCCTGGGATCGATATCCAGCAGGAGCACGAGTCCGAAGCCGATCAGGGGCGAAACCACCAGGCGGCAGACCAGGGACGCCAGGCTGGCCTTCCATGCCTGTGTAATGCGGGTCCTGGCCAGTTGCATGCCCAGGGTGACCAGGGCCATGGGTACGAGGGCCTCGGACAAGTACTCGATCGGCAGCCAGACGAAGCCGGGGAGTTGCAGGCCGTAGTTCCGGATCGCGAAGGCCAGGATCAGCGCGTAGACGAAGGGCATTTTAAAGGTCTGCAGAAACGCTTTTCGGGCGGAAAGGCGCCCAACCGACACGAAGAACAGCCCCAGGGTAAAAACGAGGAAGTTCTGCACGGCCAGGACGATGGACTGGACGGCCAGGCCCAGGGCGGGAAAGGCCAGTTCGCTGGCGGGAAATCCGAAATTACCACTGTTGTAGTACATGACGGACAGACTGAAGGCCTGTTTCATGTCCTTCCTGTACCGCATGACGAAGGCGCCGATTACGCTGAGCACGTAGAGCGCGACCAGCATGAGCAGGCAGAACACGCTGGTGTCCCAGACGAAGTCGGCGGAAAGTTCGGACTGGGTCAGGGATACGACGAGGGTCGCCGGCATGACCAGGTAAAGCAGGACCCGTGTCAGGGCCTGCAGGTCGAAACGCCACTTTTTCTGAAACATGTACCCGAGGGAGATGAGGACGAAAATCGGGGCGATGATGTCGATCAGGATGTTCAGGAATGGCATCGGATCGCTGAGGAGTGGGTCCAGGCAAGTTGAGGTGTAGTGGCCGGGGTCGGCGCCAGCTATCCCGCAAAGGGGTCGAAGCGCCCGTCCGCCGCCGTCCAGCCGCCGTCGACGAACATGACGGATCCCGTGGTGTATGAGCTGGCGTCCGAGGCCAGGTAGAGGACGGCGCCCGCGATTTCTTCGGGCCTGGCCCACCGCCGCAGCATGGTTTTGTCGGCGTATGCGCCGTACCAGTCCGGATGCTGTTTGATCTGGGCGGTCAGCGGGGTGTCCACGACGCCGGGGGCGATGGCGTTGGCCCGCACACCCCTGTCGGCGAGTTCGGCCGCCAGCGCGCGTATCATGAGGACCACGCCGGACTTGGTCGCGGCGTAGACGCCCTGTCCCGGCTCCACGACCTGGGAGCGGATGC
Source organism: Candidatus Latescibacterota bacterium (assembly GCA_022821935.1). GTDB lineage: Bacteria > JAAXHH01 > JAAXHH01 > JAAXHH01 > JAAXHH01 > JAAXHH01. The sequence goes on along the minus strand of JAJECR010000227.1, from coordinate 10,923 downwards.
TCGAGAAGACGATAATGCTGCCGCCGCTGTTTTCGGACATGGACCGGGCGGCTTCGCGTACCAGTCGGAAGGTGCCCTTCAGGTTGAGATCGACGACGCGGTCGTATTCCTCGTCCGTGTACTCGAGGAGCGGCTTGCGTACATTTACGCTGGGCGTGCTGACCAGCACGTCCGGAGGGCGGATTTGATCGAGCACGCCCCGGACCTGGTCCGTATCACGCATGTCGAGCAGTGACGCCTCCGCCGAGCCGTCGTTCGCCCGTATCTCTTCCGAGACGGATTCCGCCGCCTTCGGCTGCACATCCGCGCAGACCACGTGGGCGCCGAACTGGGCGAGGCACATGGCCGAGCACCGGCCGATGCCGCTTCCGGCGCCGACGACCAGCGCGGTACGGCCCGTCAAATCGAAAAGGTTCCTGTAGTCGGCCATTAGGGTTCCGAGGTTGAGTACGAAATTCATCCGGGCCGGTCATGCATTCGATTCGAAGCATGTCCTTCGGCCACTATCTTAGATTGCCGGACTGCCTCTGTCAAGATGTTCGGACCGGTATGGACCGGGTGGCTCAATGCCCGATGAACTCTGGCGTTTCTATGCGGGACCAGCGGTTTTGCGACACCCTGGAAAAGGAACATGAACGGCAAAATTCTCATTATCGTGAATCCGAAATCGGGTAGCGGGCGGGGTATGAAATTCGCGGAGCGGGTGCGGGCGCTGTTGACGGCGGATGATGTACCGGTCGATATCCGACATACTTCGGCTCGGGGCGAGGCGGAGGCGTTCGCGTCAGAAGCCGTCGATACCGGGTATGCCTGCGTCGCGGCCTGTGGGGGTGACGGTACGGTGCACGAAGCGGTGAACGCGCTGGCGGGCACGGATGTCGCCCTCGGCATTATCCCCTGCGGCCGCGGCAACGATTTCGCCCGGGCGGTCGGCATACCGCAGTCATCCGAAAAAGCGGCGTCTATCCTTTCGCAGGGCCATGCCCGGTCCTTCGACCTGGGCAAAGTGAACGACCGGTACTTCGCGACGGTGGTGACCCTGGGATTCGATTCGGAAGTGGCGAGGCTGGTGTACGACGGCGCGGTCCCATTCAAGGGCATGGCGGCCTATCTCTGGGGCGTGGCGCGCATGCTGCGTACCTTTAAGGGCGTGGGACTGCGCATGACCGGCGATTTCGGCACCATCAACCAGACGGTCCTGCTAGCGGCCACCGGGAATACCACCACGTACGGTGGCGGGATCAAGATCGTGCCGAACGCCAACCCGACGGACGGAGCGCTCGATATCTGTCTCGTGCGCATGATGGGCGCGGGCCGCGTTCTTCGCGTGTTTCCGAGAGTCTACTGGGGAGGTCACCTGAATCACGCCAGCGTCTTTTCGTACAGAACAGGCCGCCTGAGACTGGAAACGGAGCAGCCTGTGGTGCTGTTCGCCGACGGCGAGCCCGTGGGCGAGACGCCGGCCGAAATCGTCGCGGCGCCCGGCGCCTTGCGGGTCATGATCCCAGACCAGGCGGACCAGGCGGACTGAATGGCGTACTGCATCCTTCTTTGCTAATCCCTGCTTTTATACAGCCGCGAATACATGAGTCCGCCCACGGTACCGTCGGGATACCGGGTGTATCCCTTGAGGTTCGACTTTCGAAGCTGCATCGTCAGGGGGTGGAACACGAAGGCGGCGGCGTAGTCCCCCACCAGGATCTCTTCCGCCTGTCGATAGAGACTCGTTCGCCTGCCCGGGTCCAGTTCGGCGCCGGCCCTTTCCACCAGTGCGTCGAATTCGGTATTCGCCCAGTCGTGCCGTCCCGCGCCTTTCGGCTGGGAGTGCCAGGTCATATCGAGCATATTCCGCGGATCCATATAATCGGCGACGAACCGCAGAAACCCGAAATCCATTTCCCAGTTGTACAGTTTGCTCATGTAGGCCGTTCGGTCCAGCGTACGGATGGTCACTTTGACTCCGAGATGTTCCAGTAGCATGCTTTGTATGGCCACGCCCGCCATTTGCATCGAAGGCGTCGGAGCCCGAATCCACATTTCCTGCCTGGGAAACCCCCGTCCGTTCGGATATCCAGCCTCCCGCATCAACGCTTTAGCCCGCTGGGGATCGAAAGCCTGGTACGACTTCATGGCTTCGCCGTTGTATTCCTTGAAGTCCGGGGGCATCATGGAATAAGCCGGCGCCGCCGCGCCGCGAAGGACTACCCGGCAGATGGCGTCCCGGTCCATCGCCCGCGCGAAAGCCTCTCGCACCCGAATGTCGTTGAATGGGGGTTCCGAAACGTTGAAGAAGAGATACCAGGTCGTTCTTCCGGGGGATCTGACGAGTTCCCCGCCGAGCACCGGATGGCGTTCGATCCGGTCCAGGTCGTTGATATCCACCGTCTCCACGTCCACCTCGTTGTTTTCGTAGGCCAGGACGGTCTGCGCCGCGGCGTAGCGGAAGGGATGGATCACTTTTTCCAGCAGAGGCTTGTGGGGACCGTTGTACATGGGATCGGGCACGAAAGTCATATGGCTGCCCGTAGCCCACTCCGCCATCCTGAAACCCGAGTTGGACACGATGTTGTCGACTTCAGTCCATTTGCGTCCATGTTTCTCGACGGCCCAGCGGGGGGTTGGGTAGGCAAGGCCGAAAGACACGACGTGGGGGAAATGGGGCGCTCCGCGCTCCAGGAGCACCTGCAGCGTGAGATCGTTCACAGCCCGGACGCCCAGTTTCTCCAGGTCCGTGATCTCCCCGAGGCTGATGGCCTTGGCGTTCTTTATGTCGTAGTAGAAGAAGGCGTAGGGATTGGCGTTGGCGGGATCGAGCATGCGCCGGAAAGCGTAGACGAAATCATGGGCTGTAACGGGCCTTCCGTCGCTCCACCGGGCGCCAGGGCGCAGGTGAAACGTCCATTCCCTGGCGTCATCGGACACGTCGTAACCGGTGGCGGCAGCCGGTATGGGCTGCCACAGCTCGTCCCGGATGAGCAGGGTCTCGAATGGCAGCAGCGTGGACTCGCCGTCATACAGGTTGATCTGGATGTCGAGGCTTCGAGGTTCGGGACTCATCACGCGGAAGACCTGTCGGTTCAGTGGCGCCGCGTCATCGGGCAGGACGACACCGACCGAATTGGTCAACTGGGCGCGGGAAGTACTGGCCGGCGAGGAAACCGCCAGGGCAAGAAGCAATAGAGATATGATTCTGAGCAAATCCAACCCCTGGTGCAGGTTACGTTTGATATGAGAAGGACACGGGTAAGGATTGAATATAGACCGTAATCCGAGCCATGGTCAAGAGTTAGTCTGTCGTCTCGTATTTGCTTGACATCGCACTTCCCGCCGCCTACTTGAATACACTGCGTATTTGTTGAGATCAAAGGTCCGCTCCGAGCCATGTCCATGCTGTCCGACAGCCCCTTTACTTTCGACCGCGTAGTCCGTATCGCCATCGCCGTGGCGGTGATCTGGCTGTTGATCTCCCTCGTCGCCTACCTGAGCGACGTGCTCATTCCCTTCGCCGTCGCCCTGCTGCTCGCCTATCTGATCAATCCGCTGACCTCCTGGCTGCAGCGAATACTGCCCGTAAAGGCCAGGATCGTATCCGTGCTGCTGAGCCTGACGATCATTCTCGGCGCCCTGGTCCTGTTCCTGTCGATCCTGATCCCCATGGTCGCGTCGGAGATCACCCAGATGCAGAAACTGTTGTCCGGGATGGTGAACGCGGATCAATGGCAGGCCACGCTGCAGGCTTACGTTCCTGAGGAAATCAGGATCTACATCGCGGACCTCGTCCGTATCGAAGAACTCATCCAGCTGCTCAACTTCGAGAATATCCGGGTGTTCATACAGCAGATCTTGCCCGGCGTATGGGGCGTGTTTTCGGGCACTATCAGCTTCGTGATAGGACTCGCGGTCGTGATCGTCATCCTGCTGTACCTGGTCTTCATCCTGTTGGACTTCGACGAAATTTCCGAAGGATGGAAGAACCTGATTCCGGAACAGTACAAGCAGGTGGTGCTCGACGTGGTTTCGGACTTCACGAAGGCCATGCGAATCTATTTCCGCGCACAGGCCCTGATCGCCTTCATCGTCGGACTGCTCTTCGCGCTGGGCTTCTGGCTGATCGGGCTGCCAATGGGGATCCTGCTGGGGCTTTTTATTGGTCTGCTCAATATGGTGCCCTACCTGCAGGTCGTGGGGCTCATCCCGGCCGTGCTGTTCGCAATCGCCGGTTCCTTGGGCGCGGGCGAGAGTATCTGGATCATGCTTGCCCTCGTGCTCGCCGTGTTCGCAGTCGTGCAGATCATCCAGGATGCCCTGCTGGTCCCCAGGATCATGGGCAAGGCGACCGGGTTCAACCCGGCGGTGATTCTCCTGTCCCTGTCCGTCTGGGGCAAACTGCTTGGCATACTGGGATTGCTGATCGCCCTGCCGGTTACGTTTTTAATCCATTCGTACTACAAGCGGTTCCTCAAGGGCTCTCTCCCGGCGAAAAAGCCGGCTGATCCATGAAACGCCATGGCGTTGAAAACCGGAACAGCCCGTTTAAGGGCTGTCACATCCTGGAAACAGAAGTCGAATAACCAGAAGACGCCCGATCAGCAGACGAAGTAAGGAGCGGTAAATGGACCGAATCTCCTGGGACGAATACTTCCTCCGCATCGCTTACGCCGTTGCCGCCCGATCGAACTGCATACGCAGGCATATCGGCGCCGTGATCGTGAACGACAAGATCATTACCAGCACGGGATACAACGGCACCCCCATGGGCATTACCAATTGCTTCGACGGCGGATGCAGGCGATGCAATTCGGACGGGCCGTCCGGGGCGAACCTCGACGAATGTATCTGCATTCACGCAGAAGAGAACGCCATTGTCTTCGCCGCGCGGCACGGCTCGTCGACGAGCGGCGCGACGCTGTACTCGACGAACAAACCTTGCCTGGGCTGTCTGAAGAAGTCCATCCAGGCGGGTATTCGCCGGGTTGTATACGCGGAGGAGTACGCGTACACGAAATCGGTGGCGGAAGTGTATGACTGGCTGGTGGAAGAATCCGGGATCGAGATGGTCGAATTGAGATTGGACGGGCTTCCGGAGACCGTCGCGCATACAGTCTGAGTCCGCTGAGATTCTGCTTGACGCATGATCCGCGAGCCCGGACATTACGCGTCGAAATCACGATATACATTGTACCCCGGTTACGGGTGCCGCATTGCATACCAGCGACCGCATAACGCAATCGGACTTCGAGTATCTCAGTCTGCAGGGCTCGGGGCTGGTGGGCATGTCGTTTTCCGACGCTTATCCCGACTATCACCCTCAGGATCGCGTGGGATTCGTTTCTCCTCGCCTGGAAGACGGCATATACGGGTTGAGCGCCGCCGTCCTGGGTCTGGCGACCGGGTTCTACGACCGTCTCCGATCGAAAGGGGACACATTCTTCGACTATCCCCTGCACCATGCCTTCATCGGAGGACAGGGGACGCGGGTACGCACGCGAAACGGGGACCTGGACCTGTCCACCGGGGAGTTGGGAGGCGCCTGGGGTTGGCTCGACGTCTGGCCGGAGACCAACTGGCATCTCTGCCCGGCGACGCCGGCCAGTATGCTCGAGGCCGTATTCCGGCACCAGGTCAACCGGGTATACTGGCCGGCCTCGTTCATGCCGGACGAGGTGGATACGCCGCTTTCGCATTATGCCCGGCAATTGCTAAGCGCCCGGCTGAAATCCGTCTGGTATTATGACTGCGATGACGGGGACGTGGAAGTCCGGGCCGCCGGGGCCGCCGCGGACGTCATCAGGGAGAGCCTGGAACGCCTGCCTGTCAGCGGATCAGGAAACCGCCACGCGTTGGACAGCATGGCCGGACGACGGATCGATAACCGATTTAAAGCAGTGGAACCTGAAGCGTTTCTTGAAGATATGTCAGTCTGCTTCACCGATGAATGAAATGATGGCTGACTAAAACCTAATTCGAACGAACCGCCGAAGGCCTGTCGTGGTGACCGCTACGGCCGGCCGCAATGAATGAAAGGAGCAGTGACACATGGTGGACAGATCCTACCTGTTCGACGATGACGCCATGCGCGACTTCATTGTAAACGGCTACCACGTGATCAAAGTGGACAAGCCGGTCGCGCTGCACGATGACATCTACGCGAAAACAAAGTCGATTATCGACGAGGACGGGAATCCGGGGAACAACCTGTTGCCTCGTGTGCCCGAAATCCAACAGGTTTACGACGATCCCTCGGTTCAAGGCGCGCTTACGAGCCTGCTCGGACCGGATTATGTCATGCACGCCCACCGCCACCCGCACGTGAATCCGCCGAACAGCCGGGGAGGCGCGTGGCACAAGGACAGCTACTGGGGATACACCAAGGTGCGGGATCACCATCCGCGCTGGATCATGGCCATGTACTATCCCCAGGACACCCCGGAGGAAATCGGTCCGACGGGGGTAATTCCGGGCAGCCACTACATCGAGTCCCGTGAAGAGGTCGTCGGCGGGAACGGCTCGGTCCCCGATGGGTTTCCCGCGAGCGGCGAGGCCGGCACCGTAACGATCATACATTTCGATCTGTGGCACAGGGCGTTCCCGAATCAGACGGACAAGGTCCGTTACATGATGAAGTTCCAGTTCACGAGAATGTCTGAGCCGGACCGCCCCTACTGGAACAGGCAGCGCGACGAGATCGACCTCGGCGACCTGTCCGACCATCCACAAAGCGCCATGTGGCGTAACATGTGGCACTGGCTTGCCGGAAACGGGTCGGCCGGGAGCAGGCAGGGCGACGAGGTAAACATTGAGGCCCTCGCCGGAGACCTGACCCACGAACTGGAACAGAAGCGTCTCCATGCGGCCTATACCCTTGCGGAGTGTGGGGCGTCCGCGTTACCGCATCTCATCGAAGCGCTTCAACACGAACGGGACGAGGTCGGGCGCGAGGCGTGCTACGGGCTCAGCGCGCTGGGGCCTGCATCTGTCGAACCGCTGGTCAATCTGCTCGGTCACGGGAACGAACGCGTCCGGGGATACGCGGTTTACGCGCTTGGTGACATCCGGCATGACAATCCATCGGTAGTGGAGCATCTGGCAGGTCTTACAGACGACCCGTCGCCCTTTGTCCGTCAGAACGTGGCCGACGCCCTGGGCCAGATCAATCTGGCGGCGGATTCGGCCGTTCCAGCACTGATCGGTTTGATGAAGGACGCAGATGAGCAGGTGCGGTCCAGGACCGCCTACGCCCTGGCAAAGTTCGGGGACGAAGCCCAGACCGCCATTCAGAATCTCGCAGACGCTTGTTACGATGAAAACAGGTACGTACAGGGCCATGCCGCCGTTGCCCTCGAACAAATCGGCACGCCGGAAGCCCTGCGCACGCTGCTGCACTGGCTGCAGGCCTCGCGGTGGTGCCCCCTGACGACGGCGAAGAGTACGTACTAGCGGACGGTTCCCGCCTGTTACCAGTCGTGCATCATGTGGCCCTGTCCGGGATAGAACAGGGCATCCGCGAAGAACGACAGCACAATGCCCAATGTGTATCCGAGCAGCAGGCCCAGGAAGAACCGCTGGCCCGTGCGGTAAGCGCCGGTCCCGATCTTCAGCAGGATGAATTTGACGAGCCAGGCGAGGAAGACGGATAGGATCGAGTCGCGGATATTGCTGGCGAAGCAGATGGCGAACCCTACCGGAGCGAGGGGCCACCAGACCAGCCAGTGCCTCAGTTTCAGCAGGACCAGGAAGATCACCGCGCCCGCCGCCATGAACCAGGGCTCGTTCTGGCCCAGGGACAGCGGGTTCTTCATCCAGGTTACGATCTGGTCGTAGTAATCTATGTTCAGTCCACCGAAGGCCCCACCCCCGAAATTATAGGCCCCTGTTGAATATCCCGACTGTATCGTATAAGAAACAGCCGTAATCATGCTCACCAGAAAGGTGACGGCGAGCACGAGCAGAAGCCCCTTCTTCCGCGGCCAGAACCCGTCCGTCAGGCGATCGGCCAGCACGACGGATCCCATCCCCAACCCGCGCCAGTTCCGCGCATAGGCACTTGCCAAACCCAGTGACGTCAAGCTAGACGCCGATACATTTCCGGACCCCATGGACAGCACCGTGATCTGGTGTGCGTTCACGGGCAGGTCCAGGAATACCACTCCGGTTTCCGCGATTACCTTCGTGGTGCCGAAGTAAAGGATGAACAGGAAGGCCAGGAACACCGCCATGACCGGCAGCGACAGGCCGGACTGGTACAGCCAGGCGCAGATAAACGCGGATCCCAGCAGCAGCCCGACCACGGCGGCCCGGTAGGAAACGAGTTCCCCGGAATCGTCCAGTCCGGCATCCCGTCCCGCCGCTTTCTTCAATACCCCCGCCAGGTGCCGCCTGGCTGCCCAGAGGCTGTAACCCACATACACGAGGAACCCGCCGAAGAACTGCGCGTTGACGCCGCCGCTGCCCCCGGGACCGCTGCTGGCCGTGTTGAGCCCGATGTAATTCAGTGCGCCGATTTCGAGCAGGCCCAGCATGAAGAAGACCCAGATGCTCAGCAGGATGTCGACGTTGATGAAGTAGCCGAAGCAGAGCATGTAGGGGCTGATGCGCAGAGGGATGGAAGGGAACATGGGGCTCAGCTGGAGCGGTGTCTCGAAGAAAGTGCCGACGGGCAGTTGCGGCACGATATTGGCGAAGGACACGATGTTCCACAGCGCTACAGACAGCGCGAGACCGAACCCGATCTGGAAGAGGCGGTCGTAGACCAGTTTCGGCCAGCGGCCGGGCGACTGGTCCCCGGCGATGAGCTCCAGGGGGACCTGGACCAGGGGAAAGGTCAGCCGCTCGTATTCCACCCATTGTTTCCTGAATATCGTTGCCACACAGGCGCCGACGACGAAAATGGCCGCGAAAAAGCTCATCCACCAGGCGACGGGGATGATCCAGGGAGACCAGGGTATGGTCCCGCCCGGGGGAAGCCCTTCGTAGAACCAGCCCATGGCGTTGTTCTGGTTGCTCGCCACGAGCCATCCCGGCAAATAGGGATGGAAGAGTTCCGCCCACTGGTTCTCGGGCTGGGCGAAGTAGAAGGGCGTAGATATGATGGTCAGGAAGTACGACACGAAGGCCTTGCCGGGTATGAGGCTCGAAATGAGCAGGATGCAGAAGATCAGCGCGAGTTCCCGGCCGGTGAAGGCAGCCCGCTGGGAGATGCCCCGGGCGAAGGGGTTGTACACGAAGGTAACAAGCAGAAACAGGGCCAGGGCGGAGATGGGCAGGTGGGCCACCGACATGCGGGACGTGTGCAGGATATAGGTCCCGTAGGTCACCCAGATGTTGAGGATGATGGCCAGGACCAGGCCAGTGGCCAGGGACCGCGACGTGATCACGGAGGTGGGCGTGGACGCCTTTGGCGGCGTATGCGTGGTCGTGTCAGTCAAGCAGGACTCGCATCGGATTCAGGGTACGGAGACGGCGGGTGTGCGCGACGTCTGCACTCGCGTCGGCGGGCCGGTGCGGCGTATGTCGCATCAGGTAGCCTGGCGTTCCCGCCATTCGACCTCCATGGGATCGGGTATGGCGTAGGGTTTGACGCGTTGTTCGTGCAGCCATTCCGACAGGTAATGGTCCATGCTGTGCAGGTTCTCCGGCTGATCTTCGGCCAGGTTCCGCGTCTGGTACGGGTCGTTTCGCATATCGTACAGGGCCACCGGGTCGAACCGGTAGCCGAAATCGTCGTATGTCCTGACCATGAGATGGTCGGGCGTCCGCACCGCCCGCTGCAGCGTGTACAGGCCGTGTCCCCAGACCAGGTAGTCGTGCAGGCGGCAGTTTCCCGTGGCGAGCCCTCCCGCGAAGGAACGGCCGTCGTAGTATTCCGGCACTTCGCCGCCCGCCAGGTCGATCAGGGTGGCGCTGAGATCCACGTTGTACAGCAGATCGTCGCTGGCGGCCCCGGGCTTCGTAATCCCGGGCCACTTGATGATCAGCGGAATCCGGTGTATGCATTCGTCGGCGCAGACGTGATCGCCGTATATGCCGTGCTCTCCCATGGCCTCGCCGTGGTCCGCCGAGATGATGACCGCGGTGTCGTCCAGGTCGCCCAGGGCGTCCAGCACCTGCTGCACGTGGTGGTCGGTGTAAAGGATCTCCGCGTCGTATCCGGTCACCATGTGATTCAGGTCGCCCGTGTTCCCGATGGCGTCCGGCATGTTCGGCGTGGGGCTGGGCCGGTCCCCGGGAAAGAGATGGGAAGCGGTGAACCAACCGTCTATGTCCTGGTGCCTGTCTATCGCATCGTCGTCCGGCCAGTCAGACGCCGCCGGATGGGCCGCCATGCGGTCGAACCAGTCGCGGGGCGCTTCGTAGACCCGGTGCGGGTCCCAGTAGTTGATGTACAGGAAGAAATCGTCCCGGCCGCCGTTCGCGGAGATCCAGCGCAGCACGGCCTCGTTGACTTCATCCGCCGTCTCCGATCCCGTCTTCAGATTGGGCGAATGAAATTCCGACCAGCCCAGGCCGAACCAGGTCGCGCAGTGCCGGGTGGGGAAATTGGAAAAGCAGACGGTGTCATAGCCGTTTTGGCGCAACTTTCTCTGCACCAGTTGGTTCCGTTCATCGGGACCGCCGTAGCGCTGTTCGAGGATCTGCAGCTTCGAAGCGGGGCCGCCGTGGGTCACTACGCCGTTGTTGATCCCGAACCGGCCGGTGATCCAGCCGTGTCTCGAGGGCATGCAGGGGGAGTCCGCGCAGTAGTACCGGTCGAACCGCATCCCCTGGGCGGCGATTTCGTCGATGGCGGGCGAGGTGGGACGGCCGTAGCCGTAGCAACCCAGGTGGTCTGGCCTCAGACTGTCGATGTCGAAATAGATGATGCGCAAGGAGGGCTACCGGTATCCTGGGTAATTTAACATCCGCTACGCTGCGACGGCCTTGTCG
>JAJECR010000163.1 GCA_022821935.1 Candidatus Latescibacterota bacterium | reverse complement strand
TTCCATTCCTCGAGAGGTGTCGAATACTCTCGTATCGAACGCATGAAGCAACTGCTGCAGTCCAATCGCAAGTACTCCGTCGCGGACCACCAGCGAATCCAGCTGGACGCCTATTCGCTGCGGGCCGAGGCCGATATACCGGCGTTTCAGGGATGGGCGTCGGAGGACGCGGAAATCGAACGGGCCCGTGAAATGGTCGCCGGCTGGAACGGCGTGCTGGACTGGGACAGCGCCGGTGCGGCGGTATGGTACCGCTGGCGGGGTGAAGCCGAATCCGCGGCGTACGACCCGGAGACGCCGGCAGACGAACGCAGGACGCTCGTGGAAGCCGGCCTGCGCAAGACCGTGGACCGGCTGAAACGGGAGCTTGGGGAGGACTGGAGCCAGTGGCGGTACGGACGGCTGCAGAAAAGCCCCTTCACTCATCTCCTGGCGGATGCCTTCTCCCTGCCGGCCGTGGAGCGGTCCGGCGGTTTCGGCACCATCGCCGCCACGTCCGTGAGTTTCCGGCACATCCTGGACACGGACGACTGGGACCGCTCGGTCTTCATCATCACGCCGGGCCAGTCGGGACAGCCCGGAAGTCCCTACTACGGCAGCCTGCTGGACACCTGGGCGAATGACGGATATCTCCAGCTCGCCTTCAGCCGGGAGGCCGTGGAGGAACTCGCGGGGCATCGGCTCACGCTGACGCCACGGTAGCGCCCACCACTGCAACTTTAATACGGAAGGGACGTAAGATCAGTGGAGTACCGCGTTCTGGGAAAAACGGGGATCGAGGTGTCGTGTGTCGGCCTGGGCTGCTGGCCCATGGCCGGGATGGCCGGAGGGGCGAACTGGTCCGGGATCGACGACGAGGAGTCCATCGCCACTATTCAGCACGCGGAGTCCCTCGGTATCAACCTCCTGGACACGGCCAACGGATACGGCGCCGGTCACAGCGAGCGGGTCATAGGCCGGGCGCTTCAAGGCAGGCGGGACCGCTACGTGGTCGCCACCAAGGTGGCGCCCAGGTCCGATGATCCGGCTGAGCCTGTTCAACAGTACATCGCGCGGAACTGCGAGGACAGCCTGGAACGGCTTCAGACCGACTATATCGACATTTACCAGTTGCACGGCGAACCGGACCAGGCCGACATGCCGGCGATCGTGGAGGCGTTGACCCGGCTGGTGGAAGAAGGCAGGATCCGTTGTTTCGGCATCTCGACCTATGAAACCGAAATCATGCAGGCCCTGATGTCACTGGGCGACCTTGCGATGGCCCAGATCGGCTACAGCATCGTAAATCCGGTGGGGCAGGCGGGATTGCGGTTCGCGACGGAGCAGAACCTGGGTACGCTCATCCGTGTGCCGCTGGCGCAGGGCGCGCTGACTGGCAAATACTTCGATTCGTTGTCCCGCCTCGACAAGGCGGACCGCCGACACGAACGCTTCGACAATCCCCGGATACAAGCCGCGCTCAGAAAACTCTCGGAACTGGCCTTCCTGGCCGAAGGCGGGAAACGCACCATGGTGCAGGCGGCGCTCCGATTCGTGCTGGACACGCCGGGCGTGACCTCCGTCATTCCGGGCGCCAAGGACCGCGCGCAACTGGAGGAGAACGCGGGGGCCGACCGGGTATCACCGCTGACAGCCGACGAGCGGTCGCGGGCGCTGGCCATCGGCGAGGAGGCGAACTGGCCGCTTCCGCCCTACACGAACTGGACCTAGCCCTGCACGGCCCGGACCTGGCCTGCACGAGATCGAACTGGCCCTGCACGAGCTGGACCGTGTCCGACGCGACCTGAACCTGCTCCGTGTGGAATTGCTGACAGAATCAGTACAGATTTAACGGCAGATTGTTCGCTCAACTAAACATTGGTAATCGGAGGAAATCGATGCGGCGCTTGATGTTATGCCTTGTCTTGGTCTACAGCACCGGATGCGGCCGGGTATTCTTGGGAGACACACAGAACGTGGAGATCAACGTGACGCCCGCCGACGCCCGGATCAAGATTCCGGATCGCATCGACCGGGACAAGAATCCTTTCACGATTGAATTGCCGAGGGACGAATCCCACCTGGTGGAGATCTCCAGGCCGGGCTACGAGACGAAGTGGATCGTGCTGCAGAAAGTCAAGCTGCCGTCGGTAATCATTGCCGACATTCTGTTTACCCTTGGCATCGGTCTGCTCATCGACATTTACTGGGGAACCTGGGAGGGGCTCAAACCGTCGAAGCTGGAAGTGACGCTGGAACCGGCCAGCGCGGACGGTGGTCCCATTAAGGTCCCGCTCTTCCTCGCGGATTCCGTCCTGGAAGTGCGCGATGGCACCGTACAGGTAAGGGTGCACACCCTTAAGTGATACCGGTTTCCGGGAACATGCCCCTAAGTGATTCCGGTCCGGCACGGGCACATCCGGGCATGGATCGCCGTGGACTACGATTTCGAGCGGACCACCCGGTACCTCAGGAAGAACTCCTGCCCCACCCGCCGGGATTCCACCAACCTGAGCCTGGGGAAGCGGTCGGCGGTGAAACCCGTACCGTCCGCCGCAGTCGGCGCGTTCCTTCCTCCGATCACCACCGGGCACAGCGTCAGGTAGACCTCGTCCACCAGGCCGGCTTCCCAGAAGGCCATGTTGACCTCGCCCCCGCCTTCTACGAGCAGCCGGCGTATGCCGCGGTCGGACAGCACCCGGCAAAGTTCGCCGAGATCCACGGCAGTCCGGCCGGTCCGGATGACCTCCGCCTTCTCCTCAAAGGGCAAGGTGGACTCAGCGGGGGTCTGTCCGGCGGTCGCTATGATCCGATCGACCTGGTCGTCCTTCCAGAACCTGCCTTCGGTAGGAAACCGCATGGAACGGGAAAAGACGATCGCGACGGGATGGGGCGATTTGCCCATACGCGTGCGTTCATCCCGCCGTTTCGCCGCCTGGACCCTGACGGGCGGATCTTCGGCACGGAGCGTACCGGCGCCAATGAGCACGGCATCGGCGTCCGCCCGGATCTCATCCATCAACCTGCGGTCTATTCCGC
>JAJECR010000091.1 GCA_022821935.1 Candidatus Latescibacterota bacterium | reverse complement strand
ACTGGTTGTCCGTAGGCTGGGAACGGGAAGGCTGGGTGGATTACGACCGCCGGGTCTCGCTCGCCCCGGCCGGATTCAAGACTGCCGAGACCAGAAGCACAGACTCCTGCATCGTCGTGTACGACCAGGGATCTTCGGCTGCCGAAACGACGCACTTCCACGGCGATGCGGATTTCGATCTGGACCAGCTCGACACCTGGCGCGATGGGTCGGCTGTCGCGATTCAAGTGGCGACCGAACGCCTATGATTCCCGCACTGACCGACTACCTGGTGGTGGATCTCACCACGCAGCTGCCCGGTCCTTACTGTTCCATGCTGCTAGCCGATTTCGGCGCCCGGGTGATCAAGGTGGAACCGCCCGGCGGCGATCCCCTGCGCGGCTTTCCCCCGGCCTTCGCCAGCGTGAACCGCGGCAAGCGGGATATCGTGATCGATCTTAAAAAGGAAGCGGGACGGGAGGTCATGAGCCGCCTGATTAAACGGGCGGACGTCGTGCTGGAAGGTTTCCGGCCCGGCGTGGCCGAACGCCTCGGCGTAGATTACCCGTCGGCAAGGCGTCTGAATTCCGCCATCGTGTATTGCTCGATATCGGGATTCGGACAGGAGGGGCCCTATCGGAACCGTTCCGGCCACGACATCAACTACCTCGCCATAGGCGGCCTGCTGGGACGTACCGATCCGCCGGCGGTCCCTCCCGTACTGATTTCGGACCTGTCCTCCGGCCTGTACGCCGCGCTGGCCGTTTCCGCCGCGCTGATGCACAGGACAGGCACCGGTGAGGGACGTTTCATTGATCTGTCCATGACCGACTGCATTCTGTCCTGGATGGCCCTCGATATCGCCGCCGCGGCACAGGACCCGGGCACGGCGCGGGAACAGTTTCTCGGAAACATCCCGCACTACGGAGTTTTCGAGACATCGGACGCCCGGTACATCAGTCTGGGGATCGTCCACGAGGACCATTTCTGGGCTCGACTGTGTGACGTCCTGGGATTGGAAGACTGGCGGGACTGGCCTGCAGGGAAACGGTTGGAAAGGACGGCCGAGATACGGGAAAAACTACGCACTGTTTTCGCCACGGCTACCTGCCGGGAATGGGACCGGCGACTGGTGGAAGCCGACGTGCCCTGTGCAGCCATTTACAACCTTGACGAGCTACCGGACGACCCTTATATACAGTATCGAAATCCGTTTTACAATCTTGTGGCGTCAGACCGTTCGGTGAGTAGGCAGGTAAAGGCGCCGTTTCGAACGGACCAGACTCACTCCGAGTCGCCGCTCCCCCCTCCGGTCAAGGGCGAACACGCGCGTACCGTGCTTTCGGAATGCGGTTACGCGGATGACGAGATTGAGGAACTGATTCAACAAGGTGCAGTGCACGAATCCCAAATAGGGGAGTAGTAGCCGAATCCCAAAGGAGATATCATGAGTATCCGCGTGCGAAACTGGCGCGACCAGGCGCCTTACGTAGGGCACATCAGCGCGCTGGTATGGACGCTGTACCAGTCCCATGACAAGGATGAAACATCTCCGCCCGAAATAAACCGACTGCATGGGATCAACAGCTTCGTCAAGCATGGGCTCCAGGGCCACCAGCATTCGGACCATCACCAGCACGACAGCATTGAGCAGCTGTATTTCATCCTTCGTGGCCGCGGACAATTGACCATTGGCGACGATAAAGTGGACGTTCGCGACGGCACCGCCGTCTACATGCCCGTCAACGTGCCCCACCAGGCCTTCAACGACAGCGAAGGCTGGATGGAGCACCTCATCGTCAGTTGCCCGCTGAACGAAATCCGTGAAGGCACGCCTGCGGTCCGCGACTGGCGCGACGTTCATCCGGTGGTGCTGGAAGGCGGTACGGTGTCCTGGCCCCTGCTGCTGCGCGAGGGGGAAGTTCCGGCTGGCGAAGGCGGCGTACTCCAGCGCGTGCACGGCGTGACCCGCTATGCCGTCCAGGGCCGACAGGGCACCGCCTGGCAGCAGCTGGACGGGATCGAACTCGTCCATTACGTGATCAGCGGTTACGGAACCATCGAAGATCTTGAAGGAGGTCAACAACTGGTCACGGAAGGATCCGCGGCCCACGTACTTCCAGGCGTTGCGCATCGATTCGCCAACCAGGGCGAAGGCTGGTTCGAATACGTAACTTTCGCGGTAGAAGTAGGTGAAGTCGAGATGCCGAGGGAATCCGACGAGGACGCGGAATCCGAGGAACCGGTCGCACAGTACAGCGTAGAGGAAGCCGCCGTGGCCGCCGTGGTAGCTGAGGTCGACTGGGATGACGCCGACGCGGTGGAAACCGAAGAAGAGATTGAGGAAGCGGAGACCGCTGATACGGTCGAAGAAGACGAAGACGCAGAAGTAACGGCGGAGGCCGAAGACCTGGAGGAGGATGAAGCCGCCGAAGAAGATGGACCGGACGAAGCCGAAGAGGAGGACGAAGCCGAAGAGGAGGACGCAGGCGAAGAAGAGGACGCAGGTGTAGAGGAGGCGGAGATGGTGTCCGGCGTCGGCGACGAAGAGGAGGATGACGGCGAGGCTGAAGAAGCGGTAGGTGAAACCGAAGCCGAGGCGGAGACCGAGGAACTGGAGGATGATGACGTCGGCGAAGAGGAGGACGTCGCCGAAGAGGATACCTGGGAGGACGGGGTGGACGCAGAAGACGACCTCGCCGATGCCGAAGCTGATGACGATGGGGAAGAAGACGAGGAAGGTGAAGAGGATGGCGAAGCCGCCGCCTCCGATGACGCCGATGACGCCGATGAGTTCGAAGAAGACGATGAGACTGATGAAGATGTAGAAGCCGCCAACGATGCCGATGAATCGGATGAGGACGAAGCGGATAACGACGGAGACGATTACCTGGATACCGATGCATCGGATGAGGACGAAGCGGATGACGACGGAGACGATAACCTGGATGCCGACGAGTCGGATAAGGACGAAGCGGATGAGGCGGAAGAGGGGGAAGTAGAGCCTGCGTCAACTGGTGCCGCGGAAGACGATTCATCCGGGGACGAGGACGATTTCGATCTGGAAGACGACGACGCGGACTTCGACATCGAAGACGACGATGAAACCACCGTGGAGGACGAAACAGGGGAGGAGGACGACGATTCCCCTGATGCGGACAGACGGTAAACGAAAGCGTACGTGAACAACCTACCCGCCCGACCGTTCGGGCGAACCGGCATGCGTCCGGCGGCGCTGGCCATGGGAGCCGCCTTTCTGCACGAAAGCCCCGAGGCGGTCGAAGCGATCCGGACCGCCCTGTCGCTGGGTATCAACTATTTCGATACCTACCCGGGCCACCACGAGGAAAAATGGGGTGAAGCGCTGTCCGGCGTCCCCCGGTCCTCCTACTACCTCCAGGCCAAGATCGGCACCCACCCCGAACGCAGGAAGGACTTCTCCGGGGAAGGCGCCAGGTGGAGCCTGGACCGCAGCCTGCGTTCCCTGAAGACGGACTATCTCGACTCCGTGCTCGTACACGATCCAACCGATGTGGATGAATTACTGCGCGAAGGCGCGGTCTTCGACGTACTGCGCGAAATGAAAGCGCAAGGCGTTGTAAGGAACATCGGGCTCGGCGCGCGGTCGCATGACTGGCACGTACGTCTGATCGATGAAGGCATTTGCGACGTGTCGCTCACCTTCCTGGACTACACCCTGGTCAGCCAGTCGGCTGCCGATACCATCTTTCCAGCGGCCAGAAGGCAGAATGCCGGGATTATCCTGGCCAGCGTGCAGGGCATGGGACTTCTGACCGGAGAGGAACCCGATCCCGAACGGGAGCGGGGCATGCATCCCGGGGCCGAGCCGCGCGCGCACCGGATCTGGACCTGGTGCATCGAAAACGGCGTCAACATCCGCCACCTGGCCATTCAGTTCTGCCTGGCGGCGCCGATAGACAGCGTCGTCATGTTCGGTCCGGCGAGTATCCGGCACGTGCACGACGCATACGAAGCCGCCACAGATACCATTCCGCCCGAGTTGTGGGAGAAACTCGGGCAAGAGTTCGGCATCCGGCCCGGCATGGATGCCGGTCAGTCGTAACGCGGGTAATAGCCTTCTAAATAGCAGCTTCTTTGCCCATTGCGCCAAGCGGCAAAATCCAAATTCGCCCAGTCCTGAAACCAGCCATCCACGGAACCCGGTCCATATGTCTTCACTGAACTTCTCGCCCCTTGTACCCGTCATCGACGCAAATGTGTGCGTGGGCAACCACCATACCGGTCCATCGCCCTGCCAGAGTCCCGCGCAACTGCTCGAGGAAATGGATTTCCACGGCGTCAGGCGCGCCGTGATCTACCATGCCCAGGGCGAACAGATCAGTCCCACGGACGGCAACCTGTACCTGGAAGACTGGCTCGACGGGGAGGGCCGGCTGATTCCTCAGTGGTCAGTCGCGCCTGTGGACACGTCCATGAAGCAGATCGCGGAACTGCACAGCCAGGGTCGTGCAAAATCCGCCCGCCTGCACGACTGCCAGTCCGCCGGACTTCCCTTTCTTCCCTGGGGATACGACGACCTGCTTTCCTTTCTCTCAGAAGCGGGTATTCCGCTGTGGATTCCGCTTATGTACGTTGAAGTGGATCACCTGGTCACGACGCTCAAGGCCTATCCGGATCTGCGCACGGTGCTGATCGGTGCGCACTATACCCACGCGCTGGTCGTGCGCGGCCTCCTGGATGCGAGTCCCCATGCCGTGCTGGAGCTCAGCCGTTACGAACCCATCGGGGAAGTGGAGGCGCTCGTGGACCGGTTCGGCGCGGACCGTTTCACATACGGCTCGTGGTATCCGCGGTACGCCATGGGCCCGATCCTGTTCTACCTGCATCACACGCGCATGAGCAAGGAGGATCTCGCGATGATCTGCGCCGGAAACACCGAGCGGCTGCTCGGGCTAACGGAGGGAACATGATCGATGGCACGAGGGTGATCGACTACCACGGACACGTGGGCAGGTGGGAACGGTACGGCATGGTCGACGACCCGGAACTCCTCCTTGGGGCCATGGACGCCGTCGGCATCGATGTCGCGTGCCTCTTCCACATATTCCATCCGGACGGCACGACGGGCAACGATCTCACCGCGCGGTTCGTCGCCCGGAACCCGGACCGCTTCGTGGGTTTCGCCTATGTCTCCCCCACCATGCCCGAACGCATGGTGCCCGAACTGGAACGGGCGATCGACAAACTGGGATTTCCGGCTATCAAGCTTTACCCGCCCTATACTCCCTGGCCTTTCAACCAGGAACCCTGGCATCCGATCTACGAATTCGCCCAGGACCGGGGCCTGGCCATCATCTTCCACACGGACCATTTCATCAACAGTCGGCCCCGTTACTTCGAAGACCTCGCGCCGGCTTACCCGCGGGTGAATTTCGTTTCCGCCCATTGCGGCAATGTGCCCGAGGCACGGGCCGAAGCCATCGCCGCCGCCCAAAAATATCCGAACGTCTACCTGGAGACCTGCTCGACCTACCGGACGCCCGGCGTGATAGAAGAACTGGTGGAAAAGGGCGGCGCCGACCGTGTGTTGTACGGATCGGACATGCCCCTGATGGACCCGCGGCCGCAGATCGGCAAGATCATCACGGCCCGAATCTCCGACGAAGCGAAGCGCATGGCGCTGGGCGAAAACGCGGCCCGGCTGCTGGGTATATAACGCATCCAGGAGATACATTTGATCCTGACTTGCCACCCTCGACCCTGGAGGTTTGCGTGATTCTCGGTCAAGTTGAACTGCACAATGTACATGAACTGCTGGACGATCCCGCCGGAGCGGGGAGCATCTGCTGCCGCGTGCCGAACGACCTGCGCGTGACGCTGAACGAATCGGCTAAAAACAACGCGCTGCAGGCTTCAGGGTGCGAAATCCGCTTCAACCTGGAGGGGCCGGGGGCGGTCATCACGCTCCAGAGCCCCGAAGGGCCGACGCTCGCGGAAGTGTACCAGGGCGATTTCTTCAGCGCCCTGCATATCGTCGACGAAACCCCGACGCGTATCACCGTAGCGCGGCCCGAGGCCGAGACGGTCATGCGCAGGGTCGCCCCGTCCAACGCGCGGTTCGACACCGGACTTACCCGCGTGGTCCTGCCGTGGC
>JAJECR010000124.1 GCA_022821935.1 Candidatus Latescibacterota bacterium | reverse complement strand
TACAGGTCATCCGCCGTGGGTTCGAAATCCTGAACGAACAACGCAGCCTCGTAACTGCCGATGCTGAGCCGCTGGACCAGTTCTTTCTGGGTGACGGGTACGGGTACGACCCGGATGCCGACGTGATTCAGGTTCAACCTGATGACCCGCACTGTCTTCTCGGCGGAGGCCTGGCCCCGGGGGAACAGCAATTCGAACCGGAGCGAACGCCCTTCCCGGTCGAGAAACCCGTCTCCGTCAGTGTCCCTCCAGCCCTGGAGACGCAACATTTCGCGGGCCTCGCGCGGACTGTAATCGAATCCCACATCTCCGCCTTTGAACTCGAACTCGGGGTGAATGGGACTGTGGGCCAGTACACCGGCGCCGCGGACAAGCACTTCGTCCAGAATACGCTCGCGATTCGTGGCGTAGGTCAGCGCCCGGCGTATGGCGGGTTGGGAAAGCAGGGGATCCCGATGATTATAGAAGACGGCGGCAAAGGCACGGTTTCCCGGTACGATCGCCTGTATTTTCGCGTCGGACCTGGCCCGTTTCAGGTCCTTGAGCGTGCCGTCCCGTTCCACTTCGATGAGGTCGACTTCACGCATGATAAAGGCCGCCTGCAGGGCTTCGGAAGTGGGGTAGAACCGGTAGACCACCCTGTCCAGGTTCGCGCGGCCGCGATGCCAGCGTTCATTCGCCGTAAGCGTCACGGTATTGAGGGCGGGCCTGGCCTGGAGCCTGTACGGCCCCAGTCCGATGGGATGGGTCGTTTCCAGGTGCGCGCCGGCATCGGCGAAAAGGCCCCGTTCCATCTGGTGCCTGGGCAATATGGGCAGCGTCGCAAGCCGGTTGGGAAAAGCCTCGATCGGCGACTTCATAATGATTCGGACCGTCTGCCGATCCAGGGCGGAAAGTTGCTCGATGTTCTGGAAATAACGGTGGAAGACGGGATCATACACGCGGGACGCCTTGTATCGCGTGTAGGTGAAGATCACATCGTCGGCGGTCAGCGGTTCTCCATCGTGGAATTCAACCCCCTGCTTCAGCCGGAAAACCCAGTCGCGGCCGTCGGAAAGCTTTATAGGCAGATAGGCCAGGCCGTCGGACGGAACACCCGATTCGTCTACGCGCAACAGGCCTTCGCCGTAGATCAGCGCGGCGATCTCTCTTTCCACGCCCAGGCTGTTGAACAGGGGATGGAAGGTGAGGTCCCCGACGGCTACCTTGCCTATGGTGACCGCACCGGCAGGCAGGCCAGGACGCTCCGCGGCCTGGCCGCGAGCGGAATCCGGCATGGAAAAAGCGAGCAAGGCCGGGATAAACGAGTAAACAAGCAGGTGTTTGCCTAGGGAATGCCGTACCTTCAGCATGAAAAACCGCCTAGTAAAACCTGATCTGCAGGAGGGAATCGCGTGAGTTACTCCATTTTATAGACGCCAGGAGGCCCTGTCAAGTACATTAGGTCCCCGGGACCGTGCAAACGCGCACGCAGGGGCGACGCGGGCTGCAGGTGAACGCGGGCCGCCGGGCAACTTCCGATTGACACCGGCACCTGACCGCTGGACAGCGCGGACTGCAGGGCAACGCAGGACACAGGGCAACGCAGGACGCACGGCAACTTCCGATTGACACGGGACGCCGGCCCGGGTAGATTTGAGCCGGACCGGATGGTATCCCGGTTCGGCAGCATACGGTCCGGAGCCGCCGGGAGAAGCGACCCGGAGAAGCGACGATGACCGGGCGGCGCCCCGGATGGAGTGGTTGCGGGTAAAGATATGGATGAAATCGGCGGATCCGGATCCGCTCGACGACTGGCCGGCGGGGCGGCCCTCCTGCTGGCCGTGGTTTTTCTGGCCGCGTCCTGCGGGGGCGGGGACACCTACCTGCTGACCGTTTACAACACGCTGGAGAGTACCGAGGTCATTCGGGTCGACCTGGCGGGGGACGTGAGGGACCTTCCGGTAGGCGCATATGCGGAGTTCCGCTCAGTCAAGGCCGGAACCCACATCCTGTCGGTGGAATCGCCCACCTGTTCAGGCGTCGTCCGCGAAACGGTGGAAGTCTCCGCCGACACCTTTATCCGGTTCCGGACCGAAAGAGATGCGGAGACGGGGGCTTGCGAAATCACCTCGATGGCAGATGTATTCCGGTCCGGGACGCCGACCGGTCCTTGATGACATCTGCCGGATCGTGCACAATCCGGGGTCGTTCAATTGGCAGGACACCAGATTTTGGTTCTGGCTATCCAGGTTCGAGTCCTGGCCCCGGAGTTCCTTCCCTACTGACTGGTCGGTCTGACCAGTCGGCCGCGACCGCGATTCAGATCTTTCCCAGGGCCTGATCCAGGTCGGCGATCAGGTCGTCGGCGTTTTCAATACCCACCGAAAACCGGACGAGTTCATCCTTGATGCCGATTTCGAGCCGTTCGGAACGGTCCATTTCATAGAACGACATGATGGCGGGCTGTTCGATCAGGCTCTCCACGCCGCCCAGACTCGGCGCGATGTAGGGAATGCGCAACGCATCGATGAACCGGATAGTCGTTTCCATGTCGCCGTCGATCTCGAAGCTCACCACACCCCCGAAACCGGTCATTTGCCGGCGCGCCGTTTCATGGCCCGCGTGGCTCTCGAGGCCGGGGTAGTATGTTTTCCGGACGCGGGGATGTCCGTCCAGGAAACGGGCGACGGCCATGCCGTTCGCGTTGTGCTGTTCCATGCGCAGCGCAAAGGTCTTCAGCCCGCGGATCAGCAGGTACGCGCCGTGGGGATCGACGATGCCCCCCGTGACGTCGCGGAACTCGCGGATGGCCGCGATGAGCGGGGCGCTGCCCACGACGGCGCCTGAAAGCAGGTCGTTGTGGCCGCCCAGATACTTGGTGGCGCTGTGAAGGACCAGGTCGATCCCGAAATCCAGGGGCTTCTGGTTGTAGGGCGTGGCGAAAGTGCCGTCGATCAGCACCTTGACGCGGTGCCGCGCGGCGATCTCGGTGACCTGTTCCAGGTCGATCACGTTCAGGTACGGATTCGTGGGAGATTCGGATACGATGAGCCGGGTTTTGTCGGTGATCGCCGATGCCAGCGCATCGCAGTTACCCGTCTCCACGAAGGTCACGTCGATGTTGTATCTCGGAAGGATCTGCCTGCAGAACTGGCGGCTGCGCCGGTAGCACTCGTCCATGACGATCACGTGGGCGCCGGAGGAGAGCATGGCGAGGAGCACGGACGTGAACGCGCTCATGCCGGAAGAAAAGAGGGCGGCGTCCTCTCCGCCCTCCAGCTCGGCGATCTTGCGCTCCGCCACCGATTTGGTGGGGTTGCCGTAGCGTCCGTATTCTTCCCGGTCGACTTCTCCCGTCGTGTAGTCGATCAGTTCCTGGGTATTCTGAAACACGTACGTGGATGTCTGTACGATGGGATTGGTCACCGAGGAAAACGGTTTGTCGCGATGCTCCCCACCGTGCACGGAGCGGGTGGACAGTCCCTTGTTTGCACGAGGCATGTAGTTGGTTTCCTTTGAGAAATGACGGCCGGCCGAACCGCCGGCGCGACTTAAAATACGACGGGTTCCTCGTACAGCCCGTGCACTTCCTGCAACACGCCCACGATTTCTCCCAGCGTAGCGTAGGCCTTGACCGCCGCAAGCATCGCAGGCATGACGTTCTCTCCGTTACGCAGCGCGTCGCCGAGGGCATCGAGGGCCCTGTCCGCTTCCAGGCCGTCTCTCCTGCGCCGTACCGCTTCGAGACGTATACGCTGCTCCCGTTCGATACGCGGGTCGATCTGCAGCGTTTCGAGGTCGCCGTCACCCTGGGAGACGAACTCGTTCACGCCGGTAATGATCCGGTCCCGGTTTTCGATTTCCTCCTGGTACCGGTTGGCCGCGGCCATGATCTCCCGCTGGGGGAATCCCGCCTCGATGGCCGCCACCATGCCTCCGCAGGCGTCGATCCGCTCGAAATAGGCCTCCGCCTCCTCTTCCAGCCGGTCGGTGAGTGTTTCGACATAGTAGGAACCGCCCAGGGGATCGATCGTGTCGGCCACGCCTGTTTCGTGGGCGATGATCTGCTGGGTTCTCACGGC
>JAJECR010000237.1 GCA_022821935.1 Candidatus Latescibacterota bacterium | reverse complement strand
CAGTTTCTCCATGACCCGCACGCTGACGGATGTGGACGTGGAGGTGTTCATGTCCACGATCCAGGCGTCCGAACATCTGCCATCCCGCAACGTGCTGGTCCTGCCCTATCGGCAGACCCTCGACCTCAACGGATCCACGCGGTCCGTGGCGATCGCGGGGTTCGCCGACGGCGATCAGCTCCGGGACTCCGTGGAGGCCTTCATGTCACGGGTGCTCCTGGCCGTGTTCGTCGGTATGGAAGACGAAGTGAAGGTCTACAGCTCTCTGGGCGCCACTTCGGTTTCCGGCCTGGCCAACCTGATCATCCCAGTGCTCATCGCGGCGTTCCTGGTCTTGAACACCATGATGGGCGCCGTGTTCGAACGGTTCCGGGAGATCGGCGTGTACAGCGCCGTCGGCCTGGCGCCGAACCACGTCGCCGCCCTGTTCATCGCCGAAGCCGCCGTATTCGCAACACTTGGCGCCGTGTTCGGTTATCTCGCCGGGCAGATCATCACCATGGGACTCTCGCAATGGGACCTGCTGGGCGGAATGTCGCTCAACTATTCCTCCCTGTCGACCGTGTACGCCACGATGGTCGTAATGGCCATTGTCTTCCTGTCCACCCTCTACCCGGCGAAGAAGGCCGCGGACATGACCGTAGAGGACGTGACGCGACGCTGGTCGCCGCCTCCGCCCGACGGCGACGACTGGCGCTTCGAGTTCCCCTTCACGGTGACTGTTCCCGAAGCGCTGCCGCTGTCGGGTTATCTGAACCACATATTCCAGACGCATGAAGACAGTTCGGCGGAGGACTTCGTCGCCGAGGGCACCACGCTCGACGCGATACCGGGCGACACCCTCGACACGTATCACGTGGCGGCCACCGTCTGGCTGGCGCCCTATGACCTCGCCATCAGCCAGGACGTGCGGCTTGAACTGGAGCCCGTCCTCCACGAGAGACTGTACCGCATCCTGATCGTGATCCGCCGGCGCAGCGGCGACCTGGCTCAATGGCAGACGATCAACCGCCGGTTCTTTACCGTACTCAGGAAGCGGTTTCTCGTGTGGCGGACCCTCGCCGAACCCATAAAGGCCCGGTACCGGGAGGTCAAGGCCTTCGATCGTCACACGGCCCTGTAATCGACGGAGAGGAAAACGATGACCGGTGCGGCAAATCGGCGCGCGGTGCTGACATGAAAAAGGAACGGAAGTTGTACGGTGTGATCATGAGAGAGGAGCGGAGATGTACGACCTGATCATCAAGGGCGGACACGTCATCGACCCGGAGAACGGCATTAACGAAAGCCGGGACGTGGCCGTCGACGGCGGGCTGGTCGCGGCGGTGGAGCACGATATCCCCGCGGAGCAGGGACGGCGGGTCGCCCGCGTTCACGGCCATTACGTCACGCCCGGACTGATCGACATACACATGCACGCATACGGCGGCTACCGGGGATGGGTGTTCCCCGATGCCCACGTACTCCCCAACGGGGTGACCACGGTGCTCGATACCGGGGGCGCGGGCTGGAAGAAATTCGAAGACTTCAAGGACACGGTCATCGCCGAGTCCATCACCCGGGTGCTGGCCCTGATCAACATCGTGGGCGCCGGCATGGAAGGCGCCGTGGAACAGGACGTGTCGGAGATGGACCCCGTGCCCTGCGCGGACATGATCAGCAAGTACCCGGAACACGTTGTCGGATCCAAGACCGCCCATTTCAACCAGCCGGGCTGGGAAGCGGTCGACGGCGCCGTGGAGGCGGCCCGGCGTAGCGGCACCCTCGCCATGATCGATTTCGCGCCGAAGCCGAACCGCAGCTACCGGGACCTGCTGCTGAAGAAGCTGAGTCCCGGCGACATACACACCCACCTGTACGCGCAGCACATCCCCCTGCTGGACAAGAACGGCAGGGTGAACGACTACGTCCGGGAGGCGCGGGACAGGGGCATCCTGTTCGACCTGGGCCACGGCGGCGGCAGCTTCTGGTTCCGCATCGCCGTTCCGGCCATCGAACAGGGCTTCCTGCCGGACACGGTCAGCACGGACTTTCACAAGTACAGCGCCCTGCTGCCGAACGCGAGCATGACCACGACCATGTCGAAATGCCTGAACATGGGCATGACCCTGGAGGACGTGGTCATGCGCTCTACGCGTAATCCCGCCCGGGCCATACGACGCCCCGAACTGGGCACGCTGAGCATTGGCGCGGAGGCGGACATCGCCGTGCTGGAACTCGAATACGGGGAATTCGGTTTCGTCGATTCGGGTCTGGCCCGCATGCGCGGCGACCGGCGGCTGCGGTGCCTGCTGACTGTCCGCGCCGGAGAGGTGGTCTGGGACCTGAACGGCCTGACGCGGCCGGAATGGGACAAGGCGGGGAATTACATCAGGGCGGAGTAATATGAGCGACAGCACCAGGGATGAACAGCAGGATCGCGCGGGGTCGGCCGAAGCGCGGAATCAGGACGCAAAGTCCGTGTCCGCGGACGACCGGTGGCAGATCGTTCCGGACAGCCTCCCTTACGAGGACGGGTTCAGCGGCCGCATCATCTGGGCCGCCTTCTTTGTCGGGCTGGTCATGCTCCCCGGCGCGATCTACCTGGAGCTGGTGACCGGAAAGAGCTTCGCGGGCGCCGCGGAGTGGGTCACCATCATCATGTTCATCGAGATCGGCAAGCGCCTGTTCATCAAGCTGAAGCCCCAGGAAGCCATCATCCTCTACTGGCTCGCCGCCGGCCTGGCGGCGACAGGCCTGGGCGCCAGCGGCATGGCGGCCGGATCCTCGGTCCACGGCGCGCCCTTTGCCAAGATGATCTGGTTCCAGTACCTGATCCAGTCGCCCCAGGCGGACGGCCTGGCGCAGCTCCTCCCGCAGTGGGTCTCGCCGCCCCGGGGTTCCGATTCGCTGATCACGCGCACCCTGTTTTCCATGGAATGGCTGGAACCGATCCTCCTGGCCGTGCTCGTGTCCATCCTCGGCCTCGTCAACGCCCTTTCCCTGGGATACGTGCTCTTCCGCATCACGGCCGATACGGAACGCCTGCCCTTTCCCCTGGCGCCCGTGCAGGCCGCCGGGGCCACCGCGCTGGCGGAGTCTTCGGCGGGGGAGGAGACCTGGCGGTGGCGCCTGTTTACGGTCGGCGCCATGAT
>JAJECR010000370.1 GCA_022821935.1 Candidatus Latescibacterota bacterium | reverse complement strand
GACCAGCAGGAAGATGGACATGGTGAACTGGATCACCACCAGGGTCCGCCGCAATCCCATGCCTTGCGTTCCCGACTTCAAACTCCCTTTCAGTACTTCGGTGGGCAGAAACCCCGACAGATAGACCGCTGGATAGCTGCCGGCAGCCAATGCGATCACGAGGGTACCGGCGATGAGCGCGCCCAGCACCCAACCATTCGACAGGGCAAAGTCCAGTTGCTTGCCGGCCAGTGCGTTCACGCCGGGCAGGGCGAGATGCATCAGAGCAACCGCTATGATCATGGCAAGCCCCGCCATGAGGACGGCTTCACCCAGGAACTGTCCGAGTAGCTGCGGCCGGTTGGCCCCCATCACCTTGCGTACGCCCACCTCCCTGGCGCGCATGGCGGACCGCGCCGTGGCCAGGTTCACGAAGTTGATGCACGCGATGAGGGGAATCAGGAACGCGATAACCAGGAAGAGCACTACGTAACGGAAATCACCGTTGGGCTCGAGCTCGCTGTCCCGGTGCGAATGCAGGTGAATGTCCACCAACGGCTGCAGCGACGGTCTCAACACTTTACTCGAATCGCGGAACCGGCCTGTTTTGTTTCGTTCCACGAAGGCGGGCAGTTGCGCTTCCAGGTCTTCCGGAGAGGCATTTTCGTGCAGCCTGATGTAGGTATAACGGTTTTCGTGAAATTCCCAATCGTCCAGGCTGTCTGGATAAAGGGCGTCCCTTGTTACAAGCGACATGATCATGTCGGGACGCAAATGCGAATTGGCCGGAATATTCCGCATGACGCCGGTCACCGTGAAGTCCCAGACGTTGTCCCCCCTGAGGACTTTCCCCATGGGGTCCTCGCCGCCGAAGTACTTGAAGGCCATGTCCTCCGAAATAACGATCGAATACGGTTCGGTCAGTGCGGTGCGGGGATTGCCGGCGATAAGCGGAATAGAAAACATGTCCAGCAAAGCCGCATCCGCCCAGATGACCTTTTTCTCATAGTAACGATTTTCTTCATGCATGATGAACCAGACGGAAGTCGTGCCCCGCACCCGGGCGAACAGCTCGATTTCAGGGAAATCCCGCTTGAGGACAGGTCCCCATCCCGATGGCGATCCCGCCGTCTGAACCGTCTGCCCGGCGCTTTCTATGTCGTCGACGACCCGGTAAACCCGGTCGGCATGGGGGTGGTATCGATCATAGCTCAGCTCGTCCCAGACGTAGCGCAGGATCAGCATGCAGGCCGCGAGGCCGATCGCGAGCCCCACGATGTTGATGAGCGTGTAGGCGGGGTACCTGAGCAGGTTGCGTATGGCTATAGTGAGGTAGTTTTGGAGCACGGTAAGATCCGATTTAGAAAGGAGTTTAATTCCGTCCTGGAATGTAACCTGTTACTTGTGCAAGATACACCTTTTCCATCGGTCAGTCGATTCAGTAACTTGGGTTATATTGAAAATCCCTCGGAATTGCTCGACAACGAGTCCGATCTTCGGAGGCCCGTTAATCAATGGTGTCCGATCGCACGAACAATACAACGCAACAGGTCTCGATCCCGGTTGTCCGTCATGAAAGACCCCGGTTGTTCAGGCCGGTCGACGATCCCGATTATCTTTATGGGACGCCGGCCGATCCGGTTCGCCAGCGCATCCTCGCCAACATGCTGGACGACTGTGCGATATATGAAAGTCAGCGGCCGTGGTGGTGGGTCCCTCGACGGACACACAGCCCGCACCCCAACCACCAGCTCTACCTGACCTTCTACACCGCCATGCACGCCACGGCCCTGATCAAGAATTACGCCTTCGCCTGGCGGCTTACGGGGGACCCGCGCTGGCTTGATCGAGCCCGCGCATGGCTCAAGGCCGCGGCGGTTTGGGACCACGGCGACCACGTGGAGGAACACTTCTACACGGCCAACCGCTACATGCACGCTTTCGCGCTTGCCCTCGACCTGATGGACGAGGTACTGTCCGATGTCGAGAAGCGCCACGTCCGAGCAAGTCTCGTGGAGTTGATGGACCGATGGTGGCCTTACGTGGACCAACGACGGCATTTTAAGGCGGGCGGGCACCACACCGTCGTCGACTACGGGCACTACGGGGTGGCCGCCGTGCACCTGCTGGGTGAGCACCCCCGGGCGGAAGTATGGCTGCAGGCGGTAATCGATCGGTTCCGGTGCGGCGTCCTGCCCCACGGGTGCGGTCCCGGCGGCGAGCCTGTGGACGGCCCCACCTTCTGGGGCTTTGAGAACCTCTGGCTCCTGCATTTCGCCGATGCGCTGCGCAATGTTACCGGTATCGACCTGCTGGGCGAGTTTCCAGACAGGATTCGTCGTCCGCTGGCCTGGTTTCGCGCCCACTGGACGGCGCCTCGGGAGATTCCCGATCAGCTCTACTATCCCATCAATGCCAACATCGTGCTCGGCGGTCAGCTCAATAACTGTTCGCCGGTCCTCCTCAGACTGGCCCAGGAGGCCGGAGACGGGAGTCTGCGCGACGTGGCGCTTTCCGATCCGCGCCTGGGTCGGCTGTATCGTTTCGGAATGGGCGTCAAAGGTTCGACCGCGGAGTGCATGATTTCTTACGGGCCGTATGCGTACTGCTACTATGATCCCGCTTTCCGTTCGTCCAAAGCGCGCCGCGTGACATCCCTGGCGGGTCGTTTCGACATGTACACCGGCCGGTTCGCCGTGATGCGCAGCAGCCACGGACCCGACGCGGCCATGCTGTGCGTCAGCGGGTTCGACGGCGGTCTGGCCGCCAATTTCATGAGCCTGCACGTTCAGTGGGCGGGCAGTCCGCTGCTCCGCACCATCAGTGCTGTAGAGGCGCAGCCGGTGACTTGCGGCAGCCTGCCCTGCGTGGGCGGACAGAACGAGACCGTCGCCTTATTGGGCGGTTTAAAGCGCACGAAGGACTGGCAGCGGCTACGAGTCTCCTCCCGGCGAACCGAGCACGAATACTGGATATCTCGCGGGAAGCATCCGGTCCTGCTCGTGGCGGTGAGGCGTCGCCCGCGCGGCGTGCAGTTTGTTAAAGGCGGCAGCCCGCTGATCCGGTTGCGTGACGGCGACGTCCTGCAGTACGAGGCCAAACCCTGGTTCCGCGCCAACGAAGGACGTCTGCGGCTTCGCTTCCGGTTGCGGGGACGCGTGAACGGCCCGCGGGTACTGTTCAACGCCGGGAACGGTGTTGGCGGGCATCGCGGGACGGGGGTCAATACATTCGCTCTCTTCGTCGATACGGACGGACGGTTACAGTTCAGCGTGCAAAGCCAGAACAGCAACCTGATCTCCGTACTCGCGCCGGGGAAGGTAGAGGTCGGAACCTGGCACGACGTTCAAATCGCCTGGGACGGTTTCAACCGGCGCGGCGACAAGCCTTGGATGGAGATTGCCCTGGATGGCAAGTCGAGTCGTCAGGACGACCCGGCGGTCTTCGGCGAGATGGGACGG
>JAJECR010000072.1 GCA_022821935.1 Candidatus Latescibacterota bacterium | reverse complement strand
TAGATTGATCGAAGGGAGACGGTCATGTCGCTGGCCCGCCGCTAATCCACCGGCCGCCGCTGCCAGTCCCACCAGGCCTCCTGCGGTTTGTACCCCAGGATGCGTTCGGCCTTCTCGAGACTGTATTTGCCCGGTCCGTAGTGACTGTGCAGGTTGAAGGCCTGGTAGAAGCCGGGTACCGAGGGGAGTTCGAGTCCCCGGCGGCAGGCCACGGCGAGATCGTCGTAGATGATGAGGAATTCCCGGGTAGACGTCTTGTCGGCGGGCTCTGTCGGCCGGGGCGCCAGGCCCTGGAAAAGGTAGCAGACCGTGTGGATCTCGTGGTGCCGGGCAAAGCTCCTGACGATCTCGTTGCTCATGTGCTTGGTGATGAAGTAATAGCCGGAAGACGGTGCGTCGGGCGCGTCGACCGGAATGTCCGTGTCGTGCACGTAGGCGAGGAGCGTCTGTGCCGGTCCCGTGTGGATCACCTTCCTGATTCCGGCGTCGGCGGCCGCCTTCATCACGTTCCAGGCCCCGATGGTATTGACCTGGAAGCTGAGGACGGCATCGTAGCGCAGGACCGTGAAGTTCATGACCGCGTCCACGCCCTCCATCGCCTCGCGTACCTGCCCATACTCGCGTACATCCACGGTGCGGACCGGCTTTCCGTCCGGATGTTCCTTGATGTCGGCCAGCCGCAGGTCGTAATCCTGCTCGAGCGCGGGAATGATGTGCGGCGCGATGAGCCCGGACGCGCCGAGCAGCAGGACTTTCTTCATGGGATTCCTCATTCCTGCCAGTTGGCGGCGAAGTTGTGGGCCGGCGCGTAGCCCAGTCCGCGGGCCTGGTTGATGAGGTATTTCGGGTTTTCCAGGTCGGCGCAGATGTGGTACATGGCATAGCGGCTGGTCCACCAGACCTGGTCCGAAGCGTCGCGCTCGAGAGCCAGCCGGAAGGCCTGGGCCGCGTCGCGGTAATCCAGCCACAACAGGTCGGGCGCCTGGCCGGTGACTTCATCTTCGCAGACCAGTTCACCCAGCCTGAGCCCCGTGACCGTCACCATGTAGTCCCTGGCGAACTCCCGGGCGGTGTGTTCGCCCAGGTAGCGGGACATGGCGGGCATGTCCGGTTCGGGCAGGGGCTTCCACAGTTCGCTGATATACACATCGTCGGGATAGGACCTGAAGAGATCGAGGGTCCCGCCGTAGACGAAGCGCTTCGCCCCGGCTTCCACGCCGGCCTTGAAAAGCTGGTGGGTGCCCCGGGTGGCCAGTTCCAGCAGATGCTTCTCGCGTTCCGTATCGGATTCCGGGAGCTTCTGCGGCGGCTCGCCCGTGTGGACGACGGCGTCCATTCCCCGGACCGCCCTCCATACGGCGTCCTGGTCCAGCAGGCTGCCCTCGAAAGTGTCTCCGTCCCCGGACGCTTCGACGGGCGACTCGTCCATGAGACGGAGCGTGTGGTCTTTCAGGGCTTCGGCGACGGCTCGGCCCAGGCGGCTTGCGGCGCCGGTGATGAGGATTTCCATGGTCGCTCCTTTGCGTTTCAAACTTTTCCTACGAGTTATCCGGCTGTATTCCGACCAACTCTTTTAAGGTCACACGCCCGACCTTCCCGCGTGCGTCCGGTGGTGCGGTCCCGGCCGGTAACCACTTCAGGCCCTGGTGCCTTCGAAAGTCCACAGGTCCAGGGCCGTACCGCCCAGCACGCGGGGCATGTCTTCGGGCGTAATGAAGGTCATTTCGTCGCGGACAACCGATAGGGTCTGGCCGTAGGTTGCATTCGCCAGGCAGACGGGCCAGTCGGTGCCCCACATGATGCGGCGCCCTCCGAAGGCCTGGTAAACGGCTTTAACCATGGCGTGGGTATCCGTCCAGGGATAGCCTTGATCGGAAATGGACCAGGTATGGCTGATCTTCACATAGACACCCGGGTACCGGGCCAGGTCGAGGACGGCCTGGATTTCCTCCGGCCGGTCGGGCCGGGCGTCTGCCATGTGGTCCACAACGACATTCTGGTCCGCAAAGCGGTCCAGGAGCCGGGCAAGGTCCCGAAGCCGGCCCGGCCTGGTGAGCATGAGCAGGGGAACCTTGAGTTCCTCGGCGCGCCGGAAGATCGGCGGCATGAGGGGGCCCGTGAACCAGTTCCCCGCCGGACCTTCGGAGGGACTGAGCCGTACGCCCTGGAATCCGTGCTCCTCCACCCAGTGGCTGAGATGGTCCGGCGCGGCGGGATCTTCGGGATTGACGCGGCAGACCCCGGCAAACCTGTCCGGGTACATGCGCATTGCGTGGGATACATATGCGTTGTCCCAACGGTAGCCGATATACTGCACAAGCACGGTCTTTTCCACGCCGTGCCTGTCCATCAGGGCCAAGAGTGTTTCGGCCGTCCGGTCCTCGTCGGGCGGAGCGTCGTTTTCCGCGGGCCAGGGGAAGGCGGGGTCGTTGACCCAGACGTGGGTATGGGGGTCGATGATGCGCATGGATGGATATTTCGTCATCTGTAACTAACATTCTAATCAAACATCGTCGTATGAGATGCTATTATGTTCACACGGCAAGCAGATTAACAAGGAGAAAGTGAGTATACCGATATGGAAAAACAAAAACTGATCCTAGGCTTGCAGGCTATATCGGCAACAGGGATTCTGGTTCTAGGTTTGTTGTCCTATTTCGGGCAATCAACCAGGGATCTGCGCGTAGAAATAAAGGACGAGTTCGTCTTTATCAGGGAGGAATTCGCCGCGATCAGAGACGAGTTCGCCGCGGTCAGAAAAGAAATGAAGGAGGAGTTCGCCGCGGTCAGGAAGGACATGAAGAAGGAATTCGCCGCGGTCAGAGACGAGTTCGCCGCAGTCAGAAAAGAAATGAGAGAAGGGCATGACGCTTTACGAAAGGAAATGACGGAGGAGTTCGCCGCGGTCAGAAAAGAAATGAGAGATGGGCATGACGCTTTACGAAAGGAAATTAGGGATATCAACACTCGCCTGGGCCGCGTAGAAGGTCACCTGGGGATTTTTCCGGTACAGAAACCGGTTCCCTGATTACAATTGAACAGACCGGCTCAGCGACTCCGTACGAACTTCTGCAACCGGGCGTCGGCCTGGACTTCCCCGACGTAGAGGTCGCCGTGGGAATCCATCCAGATGCCATGGGGGCAGCCGGCGAACTCGCCGGGCCGGTCGCTTCGCTGTCCCCCGCCCCAGCTGCTGACCAGGTCGCCGTCCAGGGTGTAGATACCCACCTGCTGATTGAGTTCGGCCACGTAAGCGATGTCTTCCACCGGATCGAAATAGATGGTATCGGGCTTGCCGGGAACATGGCGTTCCTCGATAAAACCGCCTTCAAGGTCGAAGAGCTGGATGCGCTGGTTTTCGCGGTCGCACACCCACAGCCGGTCATGGCGGTCGACGCGCACGCAGTGGCTCAGCGAGAACTGGGAAGGGCCGTCCCCCCAGCTGCCCCAGGAGTGGATGTGGTTCCCTTCGGCGTCGTACCGGTGCACCCGGGCGTTGTCGTACCCGTCGGACACGTAGATATCGCCGTTTAGCGCGACGACCGCGTCCGTCGGCTTGCGAAAAGGATCCCCGTCGCTGGCGCTCGGTACACCGGGCGTGCCGATAGTGAGCACCAGGTTGCCGTCCCGGTCGAACTTGCGGACGCAGTGGTCCAGCCAGTCGATGAGGAAAATGTTGTCCTCGGCGTCGATGTAGATACCGTGAGCGTCCTTGAGCAGGCCGTCCCCGATGGTCTTGACGAAACTGCCGTAGCGGTCGAAGACGACCAGGGGATGCTCGCTTCGGGAGTATACGTACACCCGGTCCCTGGAATCGCACGCCACGCCCGTGATCCAGCCGAAGGACCAGCCTTCGGGCAGGGTCCACCAGTTTTCCTGTACCTCGTATGTATAGGCTCCGTCACCGAAGCTCATGGGCATACCTCTTCCTGTTGAATGTAGTTTACCGGTCCCAAGATCCCGTCCTGGCCGGCCTGTACCGCTGCTGCCGCCGTAATTCGGTTGATGCGGATACGCGCCGTCGTAACCCGTCAGGTGGGGTCTACGCGCCGCAACTTCCGCTGTCCGGCTTCTGCAGGGCCGCTTCGGCAGCCGAGTACAGATGCACAACCCAGCCATAGGTCAACAGCCAGAGCAGGACCGCGAGGACAAAGTGCACGACCGCGGCGGGCCTGCGGCCCTGGTACAACTGTCCCAGTCCGGGTATGATCAGACTGAACATAAACACGCCAAACCTGGCGCCCGAGGTAAGGCCTCAAAGCATGATTTGCCTCATGGTTCCTGTGCTACCCGGTGGGCCTGCTTGGGATTGCGGCTTTGTTCCTCCAGGGCCGTGACCCAGCTGTCGGCCCATGCCCGGTGATCGGTCAGCACCCGTTCCGGATGAGCGCGGCTCCGCGCGCAGAATTCCGGGAAGAAGGGACGACCGGTCGGCTCGCCGTAGGCCACGTACCGCAGGTCCAGGCTCCACCGCACGTCCCACTCCGTCACGTTCGGCGTGGACCGGTGGGGCGTATACTGGCTCAGGAAGACGACCCCGCCCTTGCGCACCTCGGCCGGCTCCGCTTCGGTCTCGGGCATGAGGTCCGGCTTTATGCGTGTGCCCGCGTCCGACACGTGGTCGAGATGGCCGGTGTGGATCACGTTCGGGATCACCTCCAGGCATCCCCGTTCCACCGTGGCGTCCACCAGGGGGAGCCAGCAGGTGAGCGCCAGGGTACGGTCCGATTCCGCCCAGCTCACCCCCGAGTCCTGGTGCCAGGGTACGTTGTATGACGGACTGCCGTCCAGCCGGGAAGGCGGTTTGGCCCGCAGGTGCTGGATGGGCGAGCAGGAGATGTCGGGACCGACGAAGGACTCCACGGCGTCGAGCAGGTTGTCGTTCCTTAAGAAGTCGAAGACCGGCTTCGCCCGCAGGTCGTATATGTCCATGCCGCTTCCGATCTCGGCGCTCTGGGCGAACAGATGGGCGTAGCGCGTCAGAAAAGGTTTATCCTCGTAAAGATCGGCGATCTTGCCCTCGGCCTGCAATCTACGCGCCTGACGGTCGACAAACGCTGTCATGGTATCGATCACGGGATCGAGATCGGCGTCGGTCAGCACGTCCTCGACGACCAGCAGCCCGCGGTCGTGAAACTCATCCAGTTGTGCTTGGGTCAGGGCCATGGGCAGGCGCCTCCTGTACGGTAGGTTCTGTTAGTCGCTATACGACGAATCTTAACGTTTTCGAATACCGTTGGCAACGTCAGAAAGTGGGAATAAGGCACCGTTTCAGCGCATTGTAATCCGGTTTCCTCATCCACGCAAGGGTCGTTAACGACAGGGCCACCTTCGCCGAGTCACGGACTTGCCTCATTTCGGTCCCGTTCGTTACAGTTTCACCGTGACGTTCACGGTTCTGGACACGGTACGGTACCGCGCTGTAATCTGCGCCGTTCCGTACCCGGTCGCGACCAATAGGCCCTGGGTTACCGTGACTACCATCGGATCGCTTGTCGTCCATTCCAAGGCAGCTCCCGTGATCTCGTTTTGATTCGTGTCGATCACTTTCGCAACAAGGGTCAGGGTTTGGCCAACGGATTCAAAGGTTATCGACCTGGGTGTCACGTCTATCCTGGCTGGTACCTGAACTGCCGGTTCGGTGGGTGAGTCACTACCGCACGCGGCCAGTATGTAGACACACATACAAAAAGTGTACAGTACAACGGAACGAACGGTTTCAATCATGATTCCACTCCTTTATCGGGTTAGTATCGACGGCCAGGCATTGAATCGGTATCTCATTCCCTTACTTTCCCTTCAGTCTCCGGTCGTAACCAGGCATACAGTGCGTCCATCGCTTCGCGTGGAGATCCATATCGGAATCACTTTCATACAATCGCGTGTGAAATGCCTCAGAAAACCAGAATCGAAACGACAACGTTTGGAAGGGGTTCCTACGATCCAGACGTAAGCAGCGGATCAGTCCTGGTGAAAGACTTCCTCCATCTCCGCCCACCACTCGCCTTCCTTGCGGGTCGGCAGCGGGTCCTGCATGGGCATCATCACGTCCCACCACTCCTGCGTGACCGGGTCGGCGGCCATCTTCGCCATGTCTGCCTCGAAGTCGTCGCCCACGTATTCGAAATAGGAGAAGAGGTAGTCGTCCTTCAGGTAGATGGAGTAATTTGTTATGTTGCAATCCGTAATCACCTTCGCCACGCCGGGCCAGACCTCGGCGTGGTATGCCTTGTATTCCTCGATCCGTTCAGGTTTGACCTTGAGGACCATGCCATAGCGTTGGGGTGTGGCCATTGGAAGCTCCTTGTGATTTAGGATCCGTCACGCCGGTGTCGGCGCCTTGTCCGGAATCAGTCCTTCCTGCAGAAGTTCGGTCCAGAAATCTCCGGGAATCTCGAACTCGAACATCCCCACGTTTTCGTCCACTTCCTCCGGGGAACGCGCGCCTGGAATGACGGCGGCCACTGCGGGATGGGCCAGCGGGAACTGCAGCGCCGCCGCCTTCAGAGGCGTGCCGTGTCGGGCGCAGACCTCCTCCACGCGGCGGACCCGGTCCACGATATGCGCAGGCGCTTTCCGGTAGTCGAATGTAGCCCCTTCCACGGCGCCCTGGGCCAGGATGCCGCTGTTATAGGGCCCGCCGATAATGAGGCTGATTTGTCGCTCCTCGCACAGGGGCAGCAGGCGCTTGAGTGCCGTGTGATCTAACAGGGTATATCTGCCCGCGCAGAGAAAGCAGTCGAAGTCGCCATCGACAGCGAAACGGGCCAGCATCTTCGCCTGGTTCATCCCGACGCCGACGGCTCGGATCACCTTCTCATCGCGGAGCCTCAGCAGGGCGCGGTAGCTGCCCTTCATCGCCTCTTCGTAGTGGTTGTCCGGATCGTGAATGTGGAGGATATCCACCCGGTCCAGGCCCAGGCGGCCGAGGCTCTCCTCCAGGGAACGCAGGGTCCCGTCGTAGCTGTAGTCGAAGACCGGGCCGACGGGCGGGAAGTCGTCGGACCAGACGTCCTGGTCACGCGCCGGGTTGGGCACGAGAAGGCGGCCCACCTTGGTGGCGAGCACGAAGGAGGCGCGGGCATCGCGAACGCGCGCCGACAGCACCGCGCCCAGCCGGGTTTCGCTTACGCCGCTGCCGTACAGCGGCGCCGTGTCGAAAAATCCCAGTCCGTGGCCGAGGTAGGTGTTCACGACCCGGGCGGCCTGCTCGTCGGAAACCCCCTGGTACAGACCGGCCAGGGGCGCGCCGCCGAGTCCCAGGCGGCTGACCGTCAGCCCCGTGCGGCCGATCTCCGCCCGGTCATCCTTCCTCATCGTCTTCGCCCGGCGTTTCGCCCTGCATGGACTCCCCGCGCAGCAGGAAGGCCCGGATATCGTAGCGGCCGGGGCGCTCCACGGGCAGGTCGCCTGCCTCGATCATCTCCTCGATGGGCGAACTGTGGGTGCGCACGGGCATCTGGACGACCTCGTGAAGGCGAGCCGACTCGTAGATGCCCATGATGATCTCCACGGCCGCCCGGCCGTTGGAGGCTTCGCCGCGGTGCTCCGACTTGCCTTCGATCCAGTCCGCCAGTTCCACGGCCTGGCCCACGCTCGGGTCTTCGCCGGTGGACGGCCTCTCTTCCCAGCCGCCGGTTTTCGAGTTGATGAGCAGGACGCGTTGTTCGTTCACGTCCATCATGCCGTCCGTGCCGTAGAGATACCCGCCCTGCCGCCGTTCCGGATGCATCTCCTGGAGGAGCTGTCCCACGGCGCCGTTGTCGAAGCCCACGATACCCGCGCTGCGGTCCTCGATCCGAATGTCGCGCTCGTACCGGTCCGTCTTGCGTTCGATGTTGCCGATCACCCATTCAGGCGCCGGATCGCTCATGACATAGCGCATGAAATCGAACATGTGGGAGCAGTCGTTGAGCAGGCCCTGGCTCCCGCTGCAGTGGACGTGCCGCACGTCGCCGATGGCGCCATCGGCCACCAGGTTCCGGGCGTCGGTCCAGACCGGGTTGAAGCGCCGTTGATGAGCGATGGCGAGCTTCACGTCGTTCCGCCGCGCGGCGATCATCATCTCGTCGCATTCCCCCATGTTGACTGCCATGGGCTTCTCGCAGAGGATGGCCTTGGGGCGACGCGCGCAGGCGGCGATGGTCAGGGGGGCGTGCAGCTTGTGCCAGGTACAGATGCTGACGACGTCCAGGCCTTCCTTGTCCATCATCTCCCGGGCGTCGGCATAGCGTTTTTCAATCCCGTAGCGGTCGCCGAAATCCCGCCGGGCTTCAGCCACGGGGTCCGAAAGCGCGACGACCTCGAACCGCGGCTCACCCAGGTATCCAACCATGTGAAGATGCGAGATGCTGCCGCACCCGATTATGCCGACGCGATAGACCGTGGACATCAAATACTCCTCCCGGAGAAGATTACGTGTGGTGCGCATTGCGTGACGCAGGAAGACGTACCGCGCCAGTCCGCATGAATGGCAATTCAGAAATCAAAAAAGAGAACCCGGAAATCGAATAACGAAATATAGACGGCGGCATGGGCCCTGTCAACGATCCCTGAGAAGGCCGTGCACACTGCTTTCGATTCCTGGGCAGGAGCATATTGATCCCCGGGCCGATCGCGGAAAACGGCTGCAGCGCGGCGTCTGGATTGAAGTCGGCAGACAACTTGACATGAGTCCCCTTTTGGACATAGTATGCGGTACCATGGAACTGCTGATCGTATTCAACATATTGCTGCTCCTGTTCCTCATCGGGACCTACTTGTCTCTTTCGGGGCGCGTGAAGCACCTCGAAAAGGCCGTCAGGCGGCACTTCCAGGAAACAAAGGAACCGGCGGCCGGGATACCTGGCAGCGAAGGACCGGAAGCCGAGGGCGGCGTTGCGAAGAACGCGGCTGAGGAAAAGGCAATGGCGGTGAACGAGACCGCGGTGAAAGAGGCCGCGGTGAAAGAGCGAACCGCGATCGAGGAAAATGCGGCAACCGCACTGCCGCCCGAGAACGTTCCCCCGCCCGCGGGCGTTCCCGTCCATGCGGAACCGGTCGCCGGACCCAGCCGGATATCCAGCATGTTCCGGCCCCGAACCCGCGAGGAGTGGGAGATCCTGATCGGCGGTAAGCTGCTGAATCGCGTGGGCGCCCTTGCCCTCATACTCGGCGTAGGGTTCTTCCTGAAGTATGCCTTCGACAACGACTGGTTGAATGAAACGGCACGCGTGATCCTGGGTGGTGCGGCCGGCCTGCTGCTGATTGGAAGCGGCCACAGATTCCACCGGCGCCGACTGGGCGTCTTCGCGCAGGGACTGACCGGGGCGGGCGCCGCGATCCTGTACCTGTCCATCTACGCCGCCTACGACTTCTACCATCTTATTCCGCAGCCCGTCGCTTTTTTGCTGATGGCC
The DNA here is from genome assembly GCA_022821935.1 of Candidatus Latescibacterota bacterium. GTDB lineage: Bacteria > JAAXHH01 > JAAXHH01 > JAAXHH01 > JAAXHH01 > JAAXHH01. The sequence goes on along the minus strand of JAJECR010000072.1, from coordinate 1,762 downwards.
CTCGTGACCGCCGCGGCCCTGCTCCTTTCCCTGTACTATGACGCGCGGGCCATTGCGCTGCTGGGATGGGCCGGCGGGTTCCTGACGCCCTTCCTGCTCGTCACCGCCGATCTGAACACCTTCGGGCTTTTCATATACATCACGCTCCTCGACGCCGGCCTGATCGCGGTCCTCCTGAAACGGCGCCACTGGAGACTGCTCGAGCCGCTGGGCATCGCGGCGACCTACGGGACGTACCTGACCTGGTCGTTCCGGGCCGACCTGCCTGACGGATTCGCAACTGCCCTGCTCTTCCTGACCCTGTGGTGGGCGATGTTCGCCGGTGTGGACCTGTATCGGTCCGTAGCGGGCGATCCAGGTAGAAGACTCTGGCGATGGGCGGCTGTGACCATCAATGCGATCGGTTTTTATGTAATGCTCATGCGTCTTTCGCCGTACACAGAAGGCTTCTGGTCTTTTCTTGGCATACAGTTTCTGTCCCCGCAAAGTGCTTCAGTTTACTTCCAGGGCATCGTCTCAGCCGTCTTTGCACTCGTCTTCTTCGCGCTGACGGCGTGGACCATGCGGCGAACGGACGACTCAACCGCGCCTGCGATCTATGCAACGGGAGCGATATTACTCGCCGTGCGGGTACCTCTGAGTTTCGTTTACGATATCGGAGTCATCATCGTCTGGGGCCTCGAAGCCCTCGCCGTGTTCTGGTTCGGCGCCCATTTCGGACGGCGCGCCGTCCGCCACGCCGGGACGGCCCTGCTCGCCTTTTCGTTCGTGATGATCTTTCTCATGGGCGGCACGCACGTAAGCAACCTCGTGTCCACTTACGTGCCGGTCCTCTCGTTGCGTACCGGCGCGTACCTGGTCGTAGGCGGATCGCTGCTCGCCTGTGCCGGCATGTTGCGTAACCGCGATGAAGGCCAGGCCCGAACAGATTCGAATCGTGACCACCTGCTTAGTACGATATTCCACCTGGCCTGGACGTTTCTCTTTCTCGTCTGGGGTACGGTGGAAGTCCTCAACTACTTCCAGTACCATATCGTCACGATGGAAAGCGGTTCACCGGAGCAGTTGCAAAACCTGCGGCAACTGGCCGTTTCGGGCGTCTGGCTGATCTGCGCGTTGCTGGTCATGATCATGGGGAAATGGATGGACATTCGCGCACTGCGCGCTGCGGCCATCGTCTACTTCGGTTGTACCGTGGTCAAAGTATTCATCTTCGACCTCATGTTCCTGGACACCCTCTACCGCATCGTCGCCTTCCTCGGGCTGAGCTTCATCCTTATCGCCGTTTCCTACCTGTATTACCGGAACCGACCGGCTTCCTGATCTGACCGATTAGCAAATCCGTTCGCGTTCCCGGTCTGATCGCTTACCAGGTCTGATCGCTTAGCCGGTCCGATCGCGTTCCCGGTTCCAGCTTATCTTTCTGATCACCACGATCACTTTTTTTACGAGAAACTCGAGGGTTCTTCGACTGAACTGGAAGAGTCACAACCAGTCCACTCATCCTTCGGGGGGAAATCATGGGAGACGACAAGGTCAAGGAAACGCCCGGCGAGGTCTTCGCCACGATGGCGGACGTGAACTCCGCCATTCATTCACTGGACGACGTGTTCGGAGTCCGGTTCGAGGCTGTCGAAGATAAACTGGCAGCGATGGACATCAAGAATGAAAGCCGGTTCGAAGCCATCGGAGATAAACTGGCAGCGATGGACATCAAGAACGAAAGCCGGTTTGAGGCCGTCGAAGAAAAACTGGCAGCGAT
>JAJECR010000267.1 GCA_022821935.1 Candidatus Latescibacterota bacterium | reverse complement strand
TTGAAGGCGATCGCCTGGAACTCTGCGATGGGCTTGCCGAACTGGGTCCGTTCCTTCGCGTACCGCACGGAGGCGTCATAGGCCCCTTGCGCAATGCCCAGGGCCTGCGCCGCGATGCCGATGCGGCCGCCGTTCAGAATGGACAGCGCGATGTTCAGGCCCCGCCCTTCCTCGCCCAGCAGATTAGTCTGCGGCACGCGGCAATCCTCGAACAGCAGTTCGCTGGTATCCGAACCCCGGATCCCGAGCTTCTGTTCCTGGCGGCCGACGGTGAATCCCGGCGTGTCCTTTTCCACGAGGACCATGCCGAGTCCGCGGTGGCCGGTGCCGGGAGCGGTGGTGACCAGCACGAGGAGGTAGTCCGCGAAACCGCCGTTGGTCACGAAGTGCTTCTTGCCGTTGATGACGTAATCCGTACCGTCCTTCAGCGCCGAGGTGACTGTCGAGCCCACGTCCGTCCCGGCGCCGGGTTCGGTCAGCGCGAGGCAGGCCTGTGCCTCGCCGCTTCCCAGAGGCGGCAAATAGGTATTACGCTGGTCCTCAGTCCCGAAGGCGTAGACGCCGTCGGCGAATAGGGAGTTATTGACGGAGACGCATACGCCGGTCGACGCGCACACCCTGGAGAACTCCTCCACGGCCAGTACGTAGCTGACCGTATCCAGTCCCGCGCCGCCGTACTCTTCGGGGACCATCATGGCCATGAAACCCATCTCGCCGAGTTCCCGGATCGTTTCGTAATGCACGGCCTCGCGTTCGTCGATGTCCCGGGCGTGGGGTTTCAGTTTTTCCTCGGCAATGCGGCGGGCGGTGTCCCGCATCATGACCTGGTCGCTGCTTAAGGCGAATTCCATCGTATCTCCCTCTTCAGTCTGCACCGAGCAACCGGACGGCGGTGACCGCCATGACCTTGCAGCTCTGCACGAGATGATCGATCTCGCAGTATTCATCGGGCTGGTGGGCGAGATGGAGCAGTCCGGGCCCGTAGGCGATACACTGGCTCACCCGTCCCGTGTTGTACACGTGCTTGTGGTCGTACGTGCCCGGACTGGCCACGTAGTCCGCCGGCGCGCCCGTGAGGTCCTCGATCGTCCGGGCCGCCGTCCCGACCAGCTCGGCGTCGGGGTCGGTCTCTACCGGATGAACGACCATCAGGTCGGAAAGCTCCGCGTTGAAATCCCGGTCTGCCGCGGCCAGACCGTCGATCAGGGCTTCGATTTCTTTTCTTACGTCGTCAAAGGACTCCTCTTTTAGGAAACGGCGGTCGAAGACGGCGGAGCACCGGTCGGCCACACATGGCGAACCCACGCCGCCGTCCGTCTGCCCCCCCGTAATCCCGTTCACGTTGATCGTCGCGTGGCGGGCGCCCGGGGGATCGACGGGCATGTCCGTGACGCGCTTGCGAAGCGCCGGCACGAGGGTTGATTCGATCTGTCGAAGGACCCGCTCCATCTGGCCGATGGCGCTGACGCCCAGAAAGGGCATGCTGCCATGGGCGGTGCGGCCGATGGTGTCGATCCGGAACCAGTAGACCCCGCGGTGTCCCAGGCAGATGCGCCCCGGCCCGAAGGGTTCGGGGATGATCACATACGACGTCCGTTCCGGGGATATCAGGCCCTCGCGGGCGAGATGGTCCATGCCGGCGAACCCACCGGTTTCCTCGTCCACCGTCGCGCTGAACTCGAGGCTTCCCCGCAGGTCGACGCCGGCTTCGCGCACCGCGGCTGCCGCGAAGAGCGCCGCGGCAATGCCACCCTTCATGTCGCACGCGCCGCGGCCGTAGACCCTGCCGTCCTTTACCGCCCCGCCGAAGGGATCGACCGTCCAGCCTTCGCCCGGCGGTACGACATCGGTATGGCCATTGAAATGCAGCGTGGGCATCGGAGACCGGCCGGGAAGGCGGCCCACGACGTTAACGCGGGGATATTCCGCGGAATGGTCCGGATGATGCTCGGCGGTCACGTGGCGGGTTTCGAAACCCAGCGCCTTCAACCGGTCGTCCACCAGCCGGGCGCAGGACGGGTATCCGTCGCCCGGGGGATTGATGGAGGGAATGCGTATCAGTTCCCGCAAAAACCCCAGCATGTCTTCGCGGAGGACGTCTACCTGTTCCACGATACGCTGTTCCAGCGGGGTGATCATGGGCTCACGGGTGGGTGTGCGGTGCCGGTGCGTGGCGAATATAAACGGGACCCGGGATGACGAGTCCCTGGATTTCAGGCGCCCCGTACCGGGCTATCCGGCGTCCTCCATCTCGTCGTAGAACCTGGCCATGCTGCCCCTGTCCTTCGCCGCGTTGAACCGCATGCCCGCCCGGGGGTGCTGGTTCATCAGGCCCGTGATCATGTAGGGAATGTCGAATCCCCACATCAGTTCGGCCCGCATCGGTTCGACATCGTACTGGATGCATTCCAGCAAAGGTCGCAGGCGGAATTTCGGGTTGTGCAGGAATCCGACGATCAGTTCCATGGGACAGTTGCCCGCGCCGCGGCCGAGACCGGCGAGGCTCGCGTCCAGGTAGTTCGCCCCACGGATCAGCGCCTGGATCGTGTTGGCGAAAGCCAACTGCTGGTTGTTGTGGGCGTGGATGCCCACCTGCTTGTCGGTGGACTGCAGGGCGTTCAGGAACTTGTCCACCAGCGCTTCGACCTGTTCGCTGTACAGCGCGCCGAAGCTGTCCACCACGTAGACGGCGTCCACATCGGATTCGGCCAGCATGGAAAGCGCCTCGTCCATTTCGCTTTCGGGGACCGTCGAAGCCGCCATGAGGTTCAACGTGGTCTCGTAGCCCTTTTCGTGGGCGTCCCGGATCATGTCCAGCGCCAACGGGATCTGGTGGATATAGGTGGCGACCCGGATCATGTCCAGCACGCTTTCATCGGAGGGCAGAATATCGGTCTCGTAATCGGATTTCTCCGCGTCGGCCATGGCCGCCAGCTTGAGCGGCGTGCCGTTTTCTCCCACGATGCCGCGGATGTCCTCTTCGGCGCAGAACTTCCACGGTCCGTGCTCATCGGGGGAAAAGATCTGACGCGAGTTGATGTAGCCGATTTCCATGTAGTCGATCCCGCCGGCGACGCAGGCCTTGTAGACCGCCCTGACGGTATCCGCCTCGAAACGGTGGTCGTTCATCAGGCCGCCGTCCCGTATCGTACAGTCAATGAGCTTGATCTCCGGGCGATAGGTCAGCCACTTTCGTGTCGGCGCTTCGTTGAGAGCTGATTGGTCCATAATCCTGTTCAGAACGCTCCTGGTATCTGGTGAATACACTCGAATGCCTTGACGGCCGCGAATAACGGGGGCTATTCCCGCGACAGAACATACACGACCCCCCGGCACGGGACAAGGTATTTCAGGGACCGAGTGACAGGCGCCCGCATCAGGAAGCAACGCGGGCCGCGGATGATCTTCGTGCGGGCCGCTGTCGGATGTCCATAGACCTCTTGGGGAAGCCTGCGCGTCGACTCGACGCGCCGGGCTGAATGCCCTTGACTAAATCCCTTCCCCCTGTATCATGCATGGTGCGTTCCGGGCGCGGCAGATAAGCGCGTACCTGGACGTGCCGGGCATTCCCGGACGCTCCGGGCATTCGGCGATGCGCCGGGCTTTCGGAGACGCGCCGGGCTTTCATTGTCTGCGTACTGAATTTCAGGTGATTGAGGTCATGGGCATCATTCTCAAGACGGAAGAACAGATCGGGACCATCCGCCGCAGCGGCCAGGCCGCGACCGCGACGCTGCAGCGCATGGGAGAAGCCGTCAAACCGGGCGTCGCGACCTCCGAACTGGACAAAATCGCCCGCAAAATGATCCGGGACTTCGGCGGCACCTCCTCCTTCCTGGGATACCGGCCCACCTTCCACCCGCCTTTTCCCGCCACGATCTGCGCGTCCATCAACGATGAGATCGTACACGGCATCCCAAGCCCGCGGCGCAGGGTCGAGGAAGGGGACATCCTCAGTCTCGATTTCGCTATGATCATCGACGGATACCACGGCGATACGGCCTATACCTTTCCCGTCGGCCGCGTTTCGCCGGAGGCGCAGCGGCTGCTGGACGTCACGCGGACTTCGGTATTCAAGGGGATCGAGGAAGCGAAGGCGGGAAACCGCATCGGCGACATCGGCCACGCGGTGCAGCAACACGCGGAATCCCACGGGTACTCGGTCGTGCGGGACCTGTGCGGACACGGGATCGGCCGGAGTCTCTGGGAGGAACCGCAGGTCCCCAATCACGGCAGACCGCAACGCGGCATCCGGCTCAGGCCGGGCATGGTCATCGCCATCGAACCCATGGTGTGCGCGGGTGCGCACCGGATCAGGGTCCTCGAAGACGAATGGACGACCTCCACCGCCGACGGACGGCTGTCCGCCCATTTCGAGCATACCGTCGCCATCCTGTCCGACGGTCCCGAGATTCTGACGGAAAACCCCGATCTGTGGGGCTCGAACGGCCTGCCGGGATGACGCGGTCCGGCTGATCATCCTTTACCGGACATTCCCACAGGCCCGAGGGGATCAGTGCAGGTCCTTCAACACCGCATACCTCCGTGCTTCTTCCCTGGAATCGGCCAGGACCAGGTAGGCGGCCATCTCCCTCACGCCGTGTGCGGGTACTTCGTGCTTCGTCTTGAGCCTGAGGTGTCCTCCGCTGGTACCCCAGCTGTCGAGTCTGGTTTCGTTCAATGGCGATACAAGCACGAAAGTCCGTCCGGTCCGCGGATTGGCGGCAGCGCCCCAATGACCGCCATGGTGACGGTAATCCCAGTCTGTCCGCTTCCGTTCGAAGTCGGCCGAAAACAGGACGGTGTCGTGCATTTCGCCATCGGGCTGCAAGAAGAGATGCCAACCGCCGTTCAGCCGTCGAGGCGCGGCCCCTTCGTTCACGAGTCTCCATACCAGCCTGATCACCGGGCTGCCGCCCGCGGTCAGCGTATCGAGTTCCAGGATCAGCCCGCGGGTCTCTTCGAGGGATAGCGCCGCCCGCTGGCGAACGCCGGCCCATTCGATGCCGCGCCCGTCTTTGCAGGAGACCGTATCCGCCGTAATGGTCTCGCCTTCCAGGGCGGCTGTCCAGGATTGCCGGTCCACCTCTACTTCGGGTTGGATGCCACCGTACCAGGGGTAATTCGATCCGAAAACACTGGGATTCGGAAAGGCCGATGCCAGGTGGTTGCATGCGTTCCCGGCGTCCCGGATTGCGCTCACAGAGCCGAGGAAGGAAGGCACCACGTCGATTTCCAACCGCTGGTTCCGAATAGTGAGTATCCTGTGACCCGCGGACTCTCCTTCTTCCACGTCCACGGCCGACCCGTCTCCCAGGCGGACGAGCGGCATTTCGGCCTCCATGTTGCGCTCCCCGCCTTCGAGTACCATCCGGCCTTCGTAGACGCCAGGAGGTCGGGACGTGCCCAATCGCACCGAACCGGTGAAGGGATGTTTCCAGTCGATTTCCGAGAATGAAATCCACATGGGATCGCAGCGCCAGCCGTCGGGCATGGCGAAGGTGAGGGTTCCATTGGCCTTCCGGGACTTCCACTGCGAAACGCGGAACCGGATCTCGGTCTCTTCCCCGGTGAACACGGGCACCGGTGGATCGGTCGAGACCTCGAATTCGCCCAGGACCGGCGGAAGCGGGTCGAACTCGTCGGCCTGGTGCCCGTTCATTCGCCGCCATACGCGGCGCACACCCTGCCAGCCGCCGTCGCCGACGACGAGACGAAGGCCGCCAGGAGACACGCGTGCCTGCGGCGCGCAGGTCGTCTCCCGGCTCACCGACTGGAATTCGAACCCGTTCCATTCGGTTTCGTCCAGGCCGCCGGGCCAGAGGACCCCGATCGTGCCGTGAGACATTTCGAAAGCGCCCCACGTCTCCGCGAATGAATCTCCGCGCCTGAAGTCGTGGTCGTCCGGCACGGGACGATCGGCGCATCGCGCCCTCAGCATCCCTTCCCGGAGCGGCAGCGTCAGTGTCGTAAGCGCCGCGCCCCCGTTCGTCACGAACTGGTAGAGGCGGAAGGTACGGGGTTCGAACCCGGTGTTTTCCACCGCATGTTCCACCGTCACAACCGGTCCGGCGTTCAACCGGATGATCCGGCTGAAGACCAGGCCGGGTGTTTTTTTAGGTGCGTAGGTCGCCGTGAGGACCACGCCGTGGCCTTCCGGTTCGGCTTTGAGCTTGAAGTCCGACTCGCTGTATTCGCTGGGCCACTTCGGCGGTATGGGGCGCGCGCCTTCCGTGCCCAGATACCTCCCGGTGGCCCGGTCCCTGATCTTCAACTGGCCGCCCCCGGCCTCCAGCGTCGCCCTGAAGATCTCGTTTTCGAACCGTACCGCGCCGTCCTGGTGGTATAGCAGTCCGCCCGGTTCCAACACGAAGACGGCGTGTTTCGCATCCGCGAGGTCGACCGTTCTGTCCTTCCACTGCACGCGGCCGGAGAAGGTCAAATCGAAAACGCCCGGACCATCCGCCTCGATGACCGTTTCGAACCCTCCGTATCCCCGGGCGGGCACCGCGACGGAATGTGCGGTCCGGTCCGCCGAGAGGCCGTCTGAAACCGTGACGCGGATCTGTGCTTCGACGTCATCGGGCAGCTGGCTGTGCAGTATCACGCGGACAGGCCGCGATGTGCCGGGCGCCAGGGTGATCTCCTCGGGATCGATGGCAACCGACATCTCGACCCGCGGGCGAATACCCGTTGCGAGCTCGATGGGAAGATCGTCCCAGCGAATGGTGGTGCGGACCCGCGGCGCGGTTTTGTCCCTGGCCACGGCCACGGCCTTTGCCGATACGCTTACCGGCGCCTCGAGGGTAACCGTCTCACCGGGTCCCAACGTCTTCCGATGATGGCAGTCGATGGACAGATCGCCGGTCTCCTTTGCCGTCAACGCAAAGGCGACCGGCCTGTCTCTCCGGTTCTGCAGTTTCCACCGCAGAATAGTCTGACCGCCTCGCACCGGCTCGACGTCGTCCACCGTCGCCCACGCGGACAACTCGGCCGTCTCCACCGCGGTCACGTGCCGGGCCTCGCGGTCCACCCGAACCGTCAATTCCTCCCGGTCTTTGTCAGGCGCGGCCTCATCGGAGGGCGAAGACCGGTCGGCAGGTCCGGCGCGATCCGCGGCGGACTGTGCTCCCCGGGCCGTAAACCGGTAAGTAAACACCCGCAGCCCTTCCCATGTTTCCTCGTCGGGCCGCTGGTCGATCTGCCTCTGCAGGGACCTGTACCAGTCGTGCCGGTCGAAGAAGTACCGCGCGCACGGCATCGCCAGGATCGCGGGCATATAGTTGCGCATCAGCGGCCAGCCTCCGGCGTCCCAGAAGAAGCCCGTCCGCTTGTACGGCGCCATTGCCTTCACGTTCCCCGACCAGGTGTCGAGGTCAAGGTGGTACTTCTTGTCCTCGATGGCCTTCTCCACGGACCGGACGAGCATCCGCCGCCCGATACTCCTGCCCTGGAAACGGGGAGAGACGTTCAGGAGGGCGAGGTACAGGGCCTCGTCGTCGTCCTTGTCGTAAACCAGGGAACAGTACCCGCCGATCTTCTCTCCTTCCGCCCACACGAAGACCGCGATGTACTCCTCCCGTTCGTGCCAGTCCCGGATGTCCCGCGCCGTCGTGGGCACACCGGCGTTCCACGTGCCGGGCCACTCGAGATCGCTCTCGTTCCACATCTCGGCGAGCGCGGCGGCATCCCGCACGGGGTCGATCAGCCGCAGATCGGCTTCTTCCACCATCTTGTGTCCTCTTTGTCTTTAGGTAGTTCCTGTTTTTAAGTAATGCCTGCGATGGTCCGCCTATCCGCGTCGATGTCGATATCGATCAGGCGGGCGAACCGTATTGTCGTGGGGGATCGCTCCAGCTTCGTTCACTTCATAGCCGAATCGTTCCAGGTAGTGGCCGGCGGGAAGCAGCGCGTCGCCCCGCCGGGCCATTTCCCGCTGCAGCTGATCGTCCAGCCGGCGCTGCAGGAAGGCCTGATCTTCCCTGCCGGCCAGGTTGCGCATCTGGAAGGGATCCTCCCGGTTGTCGTACAGCAGCCAGGGTCCGTCGAGATTGCGCACGTACGTATGTCGACGGGTCCTGATTCCCCGCCAGGGCTGTCCCCGGTATTCTGAAAAAGGCGCGATGCTCATGATATAGGCGGTTTCGTTGCCCGTAAAGGCCTCGCCGCGCACCGCCGGCGCATGATCCCGGCCCTCGCAGGTTTCGGGGACGGGAACGCCGGCCAGTCCGAGCAGCGTCGGCATGATGTCCACCACGTTTAGAGGGGTTTCGATACGATGCCCCGCATACGCCTGGTCGGGACAACGCATGACGAAGGGGACGCGAATGGACTCGTCCCAGGGGTGCTGCTTGCGCTGGCGGCCGTGCGACCCGAGCATGTCGCCGTGATCCGAGGTATAGACGAAAACCGTATGATCCGTCAGTCCCTGTTCGTCGAGGACGCTGCCGAGCCGCGCCAACTGGTCGTCGAGGGCCGTTATATGGGCATAGTAACCCGCCAGGTCCGCGCGGCCGGGTTCGGGGCAGTTGGGACGCACCTCGACTTCATCCGGCGGATACAGGTCGAGATAGCGGCCGGGCACGGCATCGTAGGGATTATGCGGCGGTCCCCACGAAAGTACCAGGGCGAAGGGACGGTCCCCTTTCCGGGTCCGTATGTAGTCGATGGCCAGGGAAGTCTGGTCCTCGGCGTCATAACCCGTCCAGTAGAGCGGATCGTCCGAATCCCGGTAGTACAGTGAGTGCATGTAATCGTGCGTGCAGTTGCCCACGGCCCAGAAATCGAATCCCTGCCTCCGGGGACCGGGCGGGGTATATCCACCCCGGGAAGGACCGTCGAGATGCCATTTACCGACGTAGGCCGTGTCATAACCCGCCGTACGCAGGACCGTGCCCAGGGTCGGCCGGTCCGCCGGCAGCCTGACGTCGTTCATGAACATGCCGGTCGTCAACGGGTACTGGCCGGTCAGAAAGGCCGCCCGCCAGGGTGTGCAGACCGGGATGTTGGCGACCGCCAGGTCGAATGCGACGCCTTCGCCGGCCAAGCGATCCATGTAAGGCGTCCGCACCAGGCGGCTCCCGCCGAACCCGGTGCTGCACCACCGATGCTGGTCGCCGAAAACGAATACGATGTTAGGAGATTCGCGCCCGGCCATATATCCCGGTCTCCGTATTGGTCTCTGTATTTTACGGGCCAGGCCCGGTCACCCGCGCCGGACCGCCCGGTCAAGCAGGGATCGCAACGGGGGAGACAGCTCGATGTCCAGCGCGGCCGCGCGTCCCCCTTCGGACATCTTCCTCCAGGTCTTTGCCAGGATTTCGATCAGTTTCTCCTCGCTGTGCTTTTTCGAGAATGCGGGCAGGTAATACCGGAGAAACACCAGGCAGGCCACGTCCTCGAGGGTCTGCGCTTCGGAATCGGTCTTGAATCGCTCTTTCCTGACGAGGGACTGCACACGGTCTACGACAGTATCTTCATAGCCGACGTCCCGCAGGATCGATCCCGCGGTCTGGGCGTGGTACCAGGCCAGTTCCGTCCGCCACTGCCGGTAGCCCAGCCGGCCGACGGGGAAATCGCCGCGGGGTATCTTCCATCTTTGAATATGCTGGCATCGCACGGCAAGCCGCAATGCTTCCGACGCATCGGGCGCCAGGTCTTCCAGACAGGCGGACATCCGCCGGCCGTACAGAAGTGCCTTCGGAACCTGCCGGCCGTCGACTTCTTCGGATTCCGGGTCCGCGCCATTGGCGGCGTCGATACGTTCTATCGCGTCCGCGAATCGATCAGAATCCATCAAATCCATTGCTTTCATTTAAAAAGCCGCCGGAGTTCGAAACCGGCGGCTTTGTTTGCTGTCTCGGACAAAGGATTGCTTCTCAGGCGGATATGGCGAGATTTCCATGTCGGTTTCCCGGGCCGAAGGCCTGCTCTTCCGGCTGAAAGTCTATACCGTGCCGGGCGCACAGCTTGCGCAGCTTGTTGACCGCGCCGCCGATGTGCTTACCGTCCCGGCAGATGCCGAACAGGTGCTGGCTGACGACCCTGCGCGAGATGCCCAGGATCTCCGCGACCTCCTGCTGGGTCTTCTGGTAGATGAAGTACAGCACCACGACCTCACACTGCTTCCGGGTCAGGTACTGGGAGAGGAAATCGTAGACCGCGTCGGCCAGTTCGTCCACCCGATCCTCGCGCTGGTACCGATGCACCCGGTCTTCCCCCGTTTCGTACCAGATATTCGCTTCGTTGGGAAACTGCTCCAAATCAACCTGATCCAATCGTATTTCCCAGAATTCAGGATTATACATGAACTGACTTTACCTCCGGTTCGATACGTTCAAGGACAGAAAAAAAACCGCGTGACTCTTGTCTCGCGGCTCCGGAGGACGTGCGTAATACCCCTTTCCAATTCCGGGTTCAGGGGCTGCGCCAAAAACACTCCGGAGACGAGCACGGCTTGCCTGCGTCAGAGACGAAGGCCTTCGGCCCGGTGGCGGACCACGTTGCTTGGATATCTGATGCCATCTTCATGCCTCCTTTTGTGTGTATTATCCCGGGGCGGACGCCGGTAACAAGTGCCTTTGCGATACGAGTCGTCCATGGCGAATTGCAAAGAGGATTCCCACGGGAATAAGGACGCTATCTAAATACCTACAATCCGGATGCACTTTTCCTTCGATTCAAAAACAAAAAAGTTGAAAATCCGCCGCTCGATACAGCTAACGCTGCAGTCCCGACCCGGTTCCCTCGATCTGCGACGCCAGGTCCTGCCTGGTGAACCAGTTCAAAGGCCCGGGAACGGAACAGGCAAGGGCCGCGGCCGCGTTGCCGTATTTCAGGGCTGAACCGGTGCATTCCCGCAGGATGCCGAAGAGGAAACCGGCCGCAAAGGCCCCCAGCGCGCCGTCGGAGTCGATGACCTGCGCCTCGTTGGGACTTTCCCTGAACGTTTCTCCGGCATCCGAGACCGCGACACCTTCCCAGGCACCCGGACGGGAAGCGGAGAGGCGATGCTCCACGATCGCCGTCTTCTTGCCGCCGAACCGGGCCCGCGCCTCCTCTGCCGCCGAGGCCAGCGGTCCGTCGAATCCCCAGATCGTCTCCAGGGCCCGCAGCGTCACCACGAGGATGTCCGCGGCTTCCACGAGCTCGAGCACGCGTTTCCTGACCTCGTCGTCAAGGCGCTCCTCGCCCGGCACGTCCAGGAGGATACTGATTTGGCTGTCTGTGGCCCGCGCCGGTCCGAGCGCGGCTTCCAGTTGGGCGGCGTTGGCGGGATCGACCATGGGCACCGTGAGATCCAGGTGAAAGACGGCCGTTTGATGGGTCGGAGACCAGTCCTCCGTGCCGGGGCGGACTGAACGAAAGGCGGTATCGCCCATGTCGTACCAGGACCGGGTCGGCCTGGGCGCGCTACCCGTCTCGGTGTAACACAGCCCGGTGCGTCCGTCCGGTATCCGTACCACGTGCTCCGTGTCCACCCCATGCTCCCGGACCTTGTTGACCAGCTTCATGCCCAGCGGCGTGTCTCCCACAACGGACAGCCATGCCGTCCGGAGGCCAAGCCGCGCAAGGCCCACCGCCGTTTCCAGGGCGCCGCCGGCCACGGATACGCTGAACCCCCCGGCCTGCTCGAATCGTTCCCGCCCGCTCGGGGAAAGGCGCAGAAAGCCCTCGCCCCAGGTTACTACGTCGTACCTGGTTCCATTTTCCCTCATCGCCGGTTCTCCTTGCCGTCTGTCTCGATCGACTCCAGGAACTTCAGCGACTTCAACTCCCGTCCGTCGTCCATCTGGTACAGATAGAAGGCGCGTATCGCACGTTGTATCTCCTGCCGGGACGTCCGGACGGCTTTCAGCCTGGGCAGGTGATCCAGCGGCATTCCGCGCACACGGGACAACAACCGCGTGGTGCCCAGAGATAGTTGCATCGTTTCGCCGTCCTGATCAGCCTGGCCCTGGCAGTCGCGGCACAGAATCCCGCCCAGGGACGGACTGAAACGGACCGACGCTTCCTCCGGGTACCTCCCGCATCCCACGCAGGAGGTGAACTCCGGTCCCGTACCGTAAACGTCGGCGAATTCGAGTTGAAACCGCCAGAACAGCACCTCGCACGCTTCCGCGGACAACCGGTCGATCGCGTCCAGCGTACGAATGATCAGCCCGAAGAGCTGTTCGCCGGGCTCTTCGCCGAGGACCAGCCTGTTCACCAGTTCACACACGGCGCTGGCATAGCCCACCTTCGTGAGGTCTTCACCGATGTGTCTGAAGAACGGCCCCGCCTCGACCTTCGAAAGGTTTTGCAGTTCACGGTTTTCACGGCGGTTGAACGATACCGTGATTACGCAGAACGGCTGCAGGGAGGACGCCATCCTGCTCTTCGGACGCCGCGCTCCGCGGGCCACGAGCTTGACCTTTCCGAGCGTCCGCGCGTACACCGTGACCAGGAGACTGGTATCCCCCAGCGGGATCCGGTTGAGTACGATGGCTTCCGAGGATTGAATGGCCATGGGAAGGCCCGGAGGTTCCAGGGAGAATATCGCTTCAGGGGGCGGGATCTGACGGCTTGACTTCGGTCGTATCCTCTTCTTCCGCGGGGAATCGGTAAATCAACTCGTCTTCCCGGGCCATGCCGTGTTCCTCCCGGGCCATTCTTTCCAGCTCGAAGCGCGTCCGTTCATCGGCCTCGGCATCGCCCTCCAGCAGTTCCAGTTCGCCGGTCAGGCCGCGCTTCCGGGATTCCAGCTCCTTCAACTCGGCCTGCAGCTCGGATCGCTGGTTCCTGAGTTTCCACATGTTGTACCACCCGTAACTGCCGCCAATGTAAAGGTAACCGAACACGATGGCGATCACCCCGAGGATAATCCACCGCAGACGGTTTCCCTTACCTGTCCGCCTTCGCCGTCCGGACTGCCCGGACGGGCCGGACTGTCCGGTCTCGGCCCCGTCGGCTCCGGTTCTGGATGGCTTCATATCGGTCATGGCGGCACTCCGGTTACGAGGCCCGGCGAAGGACGGACCGCCCCGCGTACCGGGCCTGGTCGCCCAGTGATTCTTCTATCCGGAGCAGTTGATTGTACTTCGCGGTCCGCTCGGAACGGCAAAGAGAACCCGTCTTGATCTGGCCGGCCGATTTCGCCACCGCGATATCCGCGATTGTCGTGTCTTCCGTTTCCCCGGATCGATGGGAAATCACCGTGGTGTAACCCGACGACTGCGCCATATCGATGGCTTCGAAGGTCTCAGTCAGCGTCCCGATCTGGTTGATCTTGATCAGAATGCTGTTGGCGATGCGGCGCTGGATGCCGCGGGAAAGCCGGCCGGTATTGGTCACGAAGAGATCGTCGCCGACGAGCTGTACGTCACCGCCGAGGCGCTCCGTCAGCAGTTTCCATCCGGTCCAGTCGTCCTCCGCCACGCCGTCTTCTATGGACACCACGGGATACTTGCCGGCCAGATCCGCGTAGAAATCGATCAGCTCCTGCGCGGTTTTTTCGGGCGTGGATTCCGCTTCCAGCCTGTAGACATCCTGCCGGTGGAATTCGGAGGCCGCGGCGTCAAGGGCGATCACGACGTCGGCGCCCGGGTCGTAGCCGGCATCGGAGATACCCGACATCAGCACCTCGATGGCCTCCGCGTTCGACGAGAGATTCGGGGCGAAACCGCCTTCGTCGCCCACCGAGGTCACGTAGCCGTGCTTCTGGAGCACTGTCTTCAGACTGTGGAATATCTCGGCGCCCATGCGCAGTGCTTCGGAAAAGGTGGAGGCGCCGACGGGCATGATCATGAACTCCTGGAGATCGACATTGTTGTCGGCGTGTGAGCCCCCGTTCAGGACGTTCATCATGGGCACCGGGAGTACGCAGGCCCCTTCCCCACCCAGATAGCGGTACAGCGGCTGGCCTGCCGCCGCCGCCGCCGCGTGGGCCACCGCCAGCGACACGCCCAGGATGGCGTTGGCGCCAATGACGTCCTTGTTGGCCGAACCGTCGAGTTCGATCATGGCGCGGTCCACGCCGGCCTGGTCGGTCCCGTCCCGGCCGCGCAACGCCTTGGCGATCTCGCCGTTGACGCTGGCAACGGCCCGAAGCACGCCTTTCCCGAGGTAGCGGGAGCCATCCCCGTCACGGCGCTCGTGCGCCTCGTGCGCGCCGGTCGAAGCGCCCGAAGGCACGATTGCCCGTCCGAAGGCGCCGCAGGACAGCCGCACCTCGGCCTCCACGGTGGGATTCCCTCTGGAATCCAGTATCTCCCGGCCGTGTATTGAAACGATATCCGTCATCCAGGCGCATCCCCTTCTGCGGTTCAAAGCGCCGCGCTGCGGTTCAAGGTGCCGCCAACGTCTTTCGCCTGCGCACATGGCCGCCACTCGTCACGATACCGTGCCACCTCGGTCGGCGCGACGCCGTGCGGCCACACCACGCGGCCGAGCGCTACTTCAGCCGCTCAATATGTTAACGGCTCTGATCCATGCGTCAAGGACAAGACGGAACGCGTCACGGCGGATTTTCTTCCAGCGTTCTGAGTTGCCTGCTCACCTGTGCCAGTTCGATCAGCAGATCCTCCATACGCGCCGCGTATTCCTCCGGGTCCCGTTCGTTCTTCCTTGTTTTGAGCTCATCGATCAACCACCGCAGTTCCTCCATCCTTGCCCGCATAGACCGTTCTCCGGGCGAACCGGTCGTCAGGGCCGGTATGGTTCTGCGGGCGTAGTATATCCTGCCGGCCAGCGCACCGTCCGTACCGCCGGGCCCCGGTTCCCGGGTCCCCCTGCCGTCGCCGTTGTCGTCCAGCAGGGGATGTTCCGTGGCCAGCAGCCCCTGGGCGGCGTACCACTCTGCCGTCTTGTTCCTCGCGTAGACAAAAGACTCCAGCACGGAGACCCGCCCGTTCTTGTCCAGGTCGCCCGCGCCAGCCTCCAACGAGGCGAGCAGGTGCTCCGGGAAGACCGTGGACAGACGTTCGCTGCCGCTCTTGGTCGCCGTAACGATCACACGTCCCGGTCCGCTTAGGGCTTCGATGAAAGGGGCGCTGGAACTCGCGCCGTTCACCACGACCGTGTACCGCGCCCCGATTTCACCGAGCGATTCACCAAGCATTTCCGCCGTCAGATCGGGACCGGGGATATTCAGCCTGGCGCCCGTACCCGCGGCGCTGCCATGGCCGATCAGCAGAATGAACAGATCGTCCTCGGGGCGAACGAGTCGCGACAGGCCGGCCAAAGCGCTATGAATCTCGTCAAGCGTGGACTTCGCGGCCGGCGAACCGCCTGCCACGGCCGGATCCTCGACCAGGAGGATCAACCGGTCTTCCGAGAAGCCCTGTACCGATTTCAATACGTCGTAAAAGCCCAGGGCCCAGGCGTGATTCCGGTCCACGTACTTCTGTTCACCTCCGAGCCCCGCGACGATCAATCCGTACTGCACACCGGAAGACGGCGCCGTTACCATTCCGACCGAAGGTGCGGTCGATTCCTGCGATGAATCGGCCAGCCGCAGGGAGGTGGCCTGCCGCGGCGGATCGACCGCCTGTGCCGAAGGCGGATTGGCCGCCTGCCGCGGCGGATCGACCGCCTGTGCCGAAGGCGGCAACGAAACCAGCAGGAAGCCGACAAGCAACCCCGCGGAGATACCCGGTCTCCGGCTCATCACGACAGTCCTTTTTGGCGTCTCAGAAACCACTCGGCACCCAGAAAGAGCAGAATGGCCGTGAACAGGAAAGGCGCGTCCCGCAGGTCTCTTTCACGCGTCGAAGTAGCCGTATCCTCGACGGGCCGGATCATTTCCGTCAACCGGCCCGCTTCGGACAAAGGCAGGTACGCGCCGCCCGTGGACCCGGCCAGTCTTTCGAGGTCTTCCGCGTGAAGCTCCGCATTCGTGAATTCGGCGGCCGAAGGGGCCACGGTAAATCCCGTCTGGTCGCGCAGCAGCCCGTCATCATCTGAGCGGACCGAGCCGACCGGGCGGACCGGGCGGACCGAGACCTCGACCTTGTGCACTCCGCCCAGTTCGGGACGATACTCGCCCCGGTACAGGCCGCCCTTCCCGAGGGACCACTCGAGCGGCACAGCCTGCGACTGGCCCGTAGGACCCGTTACGTGGGCCCAGACGCTGGCGCCATCGACCGGTTCGAACTCCCGGTCGAACAAGCGGCTTTCGATGATGATCGGCTCATGTCCGCTATAATGCGACCTGTCCGTAGCGACCGTAACCCGTCCGGGGGCATAGAGGGCGACCCAGCGGATCATCTGGCGCCAGAAGCGTTCGTGCGACTGGTCATCCGATGGAAGATGCATCTGCCAGCGCCACGTGCTGAAACCGGTGAAGGCCATAGATCGCCCTTTTCCGTATCGTTGCGCGGCCAGAAGCACGTTCGACCCTTCCAGCACGTCGGCCCCGGGATCGATCGCGAGCACGGAAGCGCCGGGCTTGACCCCGCCGACCCGGTTGTATCCGATCAGTTCCGGCAAGTTGTTCCAGATCGCCGTGTTTTCCTCCTGGGTCGACCCGAAACGAAGCAGCGGATGATTGATGCCTTCCTCGGCCGGCTCCAGGCGAAAGGCATGGTCGACGATACCCATGGCCCAGTTCCCGCCGGTGAGCCGGACGGGGAGCACGTCCTCTATCGGCGTTCCCGCATAGCCCCCTTCACGGAACGAGTTCAGTCCACCGATCATGAGAAAGCCGCCGCCGCGATCACTTACAAAGGCCTCGGTGAGCCGCAACTGCTCGGGCGTGAACCAGGCCGCCTCGATATCTCCGAACACGATGGCGTCGTATGAAAACAGCTCCGCGCGGCTTCGGGGGAATCCCGCGGACAGTTCCCGCTTCGGATCCCGGATGCCCTGCCGGTAGATCCTCCCGTCCGGAGAGATCCTGACCATCGAGACCATGTCGATCCGGGGGTCTTCGTCCAGGGCGCGCCTGATGAATTTGAACTCTCTGCGGGGATACCCTTCCACGTACAGGACCCGCCCCGTTTTAGAGCGGTTGTCCAGCAGGAAGGCCTGCGTGTTGTTCTCCGCGATCGTCTCCGCGTTCTGCGGGGCGATTTCCGCCGAGTATTCGAGAATGCCCGGCGATTCCGGTGACAGAAACACCCGGACGCGTTGAATATCACCGTCCCGGCCGAGCCGAACCGGCACCGTCTGTACGATGCGTCCGCCCTCCCTGATGTTCAGGTCGATCGACCGGCCGTCATACCCTGAACTTCGCAGGGTGACCACAAGGTCGGTAATCGTGCCTTCCGTCACCCTGTTCGACGCGGCCACCTTGAGTATCTCGACGTCGCGGGCGATCCGCTCCTCGCCGACACCCACGGCATAAACCGGCGTGTTCTGCGATTCGAGGTACGCGGCCGCATTCGCCAGCTTGTCCGTTCCCGTGCTTGCGTTGTCCGCGCCGTCCGTTACGAGCACGACGGCGGCCACGGGCAGGTCCCGGAACTCGCCGGCGGCCTGGCCGAGGGCGCCCGCGATATCCGTCGCCACCCCTGATGCGTCCAGTTCCCCGATATCTTCAACCCGTTCAGTGCGGGCCGCGAATCGGTAGGCCCTTACCCTGAACCGGCTGGACAGTTCTTCAAGGAG
Source organism: Candidatus Latescibacterota bacterium (assembly GCA_022821935.1). GTDB lineage: Bacteria > JAAXHH01 > JAAXHH01 > JAAXHH01 > JAAXHH01 > JAAXHH01. Next base: position 8,606 of record JAJECR010000267.1, on the reverse strand, counting down.
TCCATCATCCCGAAACCGGCGCCTTACCGCTTCCGCGCGGGTCAGGCCCCGCCCGCCGTCCTGAATGCCCATGCTCCCGGAGTCGTCGAACAGCAATAACAGGAACCCTTGCCTGGGGGAGACTTCGGACGTTACGATGACGGGTTCCATGAGACAGAAAACGACCAGCAGCAGGGGCAGGATCTTCAGCGCGGTAAACACCGCTTTCATTCCCGGAGAGACCGCCACGGGCATGCGGCGGTAGAACAGGATCACGAGCCCGGCCACGGCCATGGCAAGCAGCACGATGACCCAGAACGGAATCGGAGTCCTGAATGCCAGGTGCTCGGACGGGCCAATCAATCCGAGCGTGCCTAAAATCGAATCCATCACGGCGGATTCCAGGTGGGGAGCTCAAACAAATCCGAAGCGACGAACCGCCCGGATCGAATGCCTGGGAAAGGCCTCTACGCGGACGTCTTCGGTACCGGATCGGTCATCCGGTATTGAAAGGGTAATCGCACGGAACTGTCAACACAAATAGGCGGTCGAACGAGCGGATCACGAGGCGCCGGGCCACGCTGAAAATACCTGGCGGCCCCGTGAGACGACCGATGTGAAAGGTCTTGACAGCGCAACGGCGCATACCTTAAGTTTCCCGAACCGCCAGTCGGGCGGATGACAGGCCCGGCGGCGCGCATCAGGCCCCGTAATGCCCATGACGAAAGGAGTCGCGATGAAACGGATCATACCGGTGATTGCCGCGTGCTTCGTGATGACGGTCCTGCTCGACGTAAGCGTGGACGCCCAGCGCGCCCCCAAGAACGTTCAGGTCCTGACGGATCTCTCTACCCGGGAAATCCGCGACTACATGAAGTCAGTCAGCAGCGGCATCGGCGAGAAGTGTGACTACTGCCACAATCTGAAGGACTACTCCAGCGACGAAAAAGAAACGAAGCTGGTCGGGCGCGAGTTCATCAGACTCGTAGAGCAGGTCAACGAGCAGGTTACGGCCATCAACGCGAACGTCATGAAAAAGGAAGACCTGCAACTCGTTACCTGTTACACCTGCCACGCCGGTGAACTCGCCATCATATCCGAGGACTAGGGAACCGCGACGCCTCGCAAACCCTGAACCTTCCGGAGTCAAGGAAACGTGATTAGATTCGCGGCGATCTTTGTGTTTCTGTGCGCCGTTCCAGCGCCCTTCGCCTCGGCCCTTCCGGCCGGGAACGCCTTCGAAGGAAACCTCCATTTCAATGTGGAGTTCAAAGGCGGCGACATGCAGGACAGGGCCCGGGTGGCCATGCTGGTGCCGGAGTCGTACAGGCTCTACTTCAAGGGCGACCAGACGAAGATCCTCATGCGGGGCGGCATGATCGGCCTGACGATGGGCGAAGTCGTGATCGACGGGTCTACGGGCCGAGGATACGTCATCAGCCACATGAACAGCAAGGCCTACGAGATCGTCGCGGACGTGAACCTCAGAGAACGGGTCGCGCCGGTCATCGTGGACGAAAACGAAACGATCTCCATAGCCGGCTACGAATGCAGAAAGTACAAGATCACCCGTACCAATCCGTCCGGTCCGATGATTCAGTACATGTGGGTCACCGACGCGATTCAACTGGATCTGGCCGCTACGTTGGAGGGCGCCTTAAAGGACACCATGCCCTTCTGGACCGAGGGCCTGTCCGGCTTTCCACTTAAAATCACCACTTCGTTCCCCGGTACGTCCATGACCATGACCCTGACGGCAACCGAGGTGAGACCCCAGGCCGTCGACCCGTCGATATTCGTCGTCCCGGCCGGATATGCCATTGAATCCATCGATCCGGGGCAGCTCTTCGGCAGATGATCCAATCCTCCCTTCCGGATCCGTCACCCAGGTCAAGGAACGCACCGTCCATCGGCCCGTTACCCCGGGCGTTCCCTTAGCGCAGAGATACTCCCAGTATCCGGGTTGCCATGAAAATCGCTTCTGTCGAACAGTTCTTTCCCCGCCATCGTACGCGGCTCGTCAAAATCACCACGGATACGGGGCTGGACGGCTGGGGTGAAACCACGCTCGAAGGCAGGCCCGAGAGCGTGGAAGGCGCGGTCCGGGAGCTCGCGGACTACCTGGTCGGCAAGGATCCCCTGCGCATCGAGCACCACTGGCAGCACATGTACCGGTCGGCCTTCTTCCGGGGCGGCGCCATCCTCATGACTGCCATATCCGGTGTCGACCAGGCGCTCTGGGACATCGCGGGAAAGCACTACGGCGTCCCGGTCTACAAGCTCCTGGGCGGCGCGGTGCGCGACCGCATCCGGGTCTACGCCCACTGGGGCATCGGGCGTCTCACCGACGAAGGTCAGGCCGCCGCCAGGGAGCGGCTGGACATGCTGCAGAAGAGTGGTTACACGGCCTTCAAGACGGGCCCGGGCGGCAAGTGGCGCGGTCATGAGCCGCCCGCCGCCATCGACGAATTCGTCGAATGCGCCTATCTCATGCGGGAATGGGTGGGCCCCGAAGTGGAACTCGCCTTCGACTTTCACGGCAAGATGACGCCCGCCCTGGCCATCGAGATCTGTCGCGAGATCAAGGACATGCGGCCCATGTTCGTGGAGGAGCCGGTACCGCAGGAGAACGTCGACGCCCTCAAGCTCGTTTCGGATCACGTCACCTTCCCCATCGCCACGGGCGAGCGGCTGCTCAGCCGCTGGGAATTCCGCCAGGTCTTCGAGAAACAGGCGGCGGCCTACATCCAGCCGGACGGGTCCCACGCCGGCGGCATCACGGAACTCAAGAAGATCGCCAACATGGCGGAGGTCTATTACATCCATGTCCTCCCCCATTGCGCCATCGGCCCCGTAGCCTTCACGTCCTGCATGCACGTGGACGCCGTGATTCCCAATTTCCTCGCCCAGGAACAGGTCGACTGGGCGCTCGGCGCGGAGATTCTGACGGAAAACTGGCAGGTTGTCGATGGACATATAGAACTGCCCGACAAACCGGGGCTGGGTATCGAAATCGACGAGCAGGCCGTAAGCGAGCGGGCGCCGTATCAGGAAGAACTGGGCGGCGAGCACTTCTATGAAACGGACGGCAGCGTGGCCGACTGGTAACCGACAGGCCGGGAGAACTTCCGAAGCGCGGCCGGATCATTCCGAACTGTGATGGAACGTGGCCGAGTGATAACAAAACCAGATAAGAAGACTCAGGGAGTACCCATGTCAAGATCCGCAACCGCGGCAATCTCGGCGCTTTTCCTGCTGCCGGCAATGTCCCTGCTGTCGGCGACGGTCCTGCTGCCGGCGGCGGCCCTGCTGTCGGCGACGGTGCTGCTGTCGAGCTGCTCGCAATCCCCGGAGCCGGCCACGCTGGTCGTCCGGGACGCGCGCGTATGGACCGGAGACGATTCCCGGCCATGGGCCGAAGCCGTGGCCGTTTCGGACGACCGCATCCTGGCGGTGGGTGACAACGAGGAAATCGACGCGTTCGTCACCGGTGAGACGTCCGTGATCGAAGGCGCCGGCCGCCTCGTCACCCCGGGCTTCATCGACTCCCACGTGCACTTCATCTCGGGCGGGTTCAACCTGTCGTCCGTCCAGTTACGGGACGCGCCGACCCCGCAGGTGTTCATCGATCGCATCGCCGAATTTACCCGGGACCTGGAACCAGGCGTCTGGATCCTCGGCGGCGACTGGGACCACGAGCAGTGGGGCGGAACGCTTCCGCGAAGGGACTGGATCGATTCGGTCACGACGGACAACCCGGTCTGGGTCAACCGGCTCGATGGGCACATGGCCCTGGCCAATACGGCCGCGCTGACCGCCGCAGGGGTGACGCGGGATACGGAGGAGGTAGACGGCGGTACCATCGAAAGGTATGACGACGGCGAACCCGCGGGCATCCTGAAGGACAACGCCATGTATCTTGTCGACCGGGTCACTCCCGATCCGCCCGACGCGTTGAAGGACCGCGCCCTGGACGCCGCGATGGATTACGTGGCGGCCCAGGGGGTCACGTCGGTCCACGACATGGGCTCGTGGAGCAACGTGGAAGTCTACGAACGGGCGCGAAACGAAGGCCGGATGAAAACCCGCATCTACGCCGCCATACCGCTGTGGGACTGGCAGCGGCTCGAAGCACGGATCGATTCCACCGGGCGGGGGGACGAGTGGGTGCGCCTGGGCGGACTCAAGGGCTTCGTGGACGGCTCGCTGGGGTCCCACACGGCCGCCTTCATGGATCCCTTTACCGATGCGCCGGACGATACGGGCCTGCTCATCAGCTCCAAAGAAGACCTGTACGCCTGGACTTCCGGGGCCGACCGGGCCGGCCTGCACGTGATGGTCCACGCCATCGGCGACCGCGCCATACGATTGCAGCTCGATATCTTCGAACGTGTGGCGGCGGAGAACGGTCCCCGGGACCGCCGCTTCCGAATCGAGCACGCCCAGCATATCGATCCGGCCGACATCACGCGGTTCGCCGACCTGGAGATCATCCCCAGCATGCAGCCGTATCACGCCATCGACGATGGCAGGTGGGCGGTAAGGGTCATCGGTCCCGAGCGGATCAGGACGACCTACGCCTTCCGGTCGCTGCTGGACTCCGGCGCGCGCCTCGCCCTGGGCAGCGACTGGTCCGTGGCGCCCGCGACGCCCATCGAAGGCATCTACGCGGCGGTTACGCGCCGTACGCTGGACGACCTGAACCCGGACGGATGGGTGCCGGAGCAGAAGATCACCGTGGAGGAAGCCCTGCGGGGCTACACCATCGACGCCGCCTACGCCGTCTACGAGGAAGGGATCAAGGGCTCGCTGGAACCCGGGAAACTCGCGGATTTCGTGATCCTGGACCGGGACCTGACCATCCTGCCGCCCGATGAGATCCGGGATGCGAAGGTGGACCTCACCGTGGTCGGCGGCAAAATCGTGTATGAACGGTAACGGCCCCAGGGAAGCAGGGACGTGGCGCAGGGTGCCTTCCGACGCGTCCCGGCAAGCGGCGCCCTCCGACGCGGCGTGGCAGGCTGACTCCGAGTGGCGGCCTGCCCCCGGCGAGGTCCACCTCTGGCGTGCTTCCCTCGATCTGCCGCCGGAGCGGGTCCGGGAGCTGGAGCGCTGCCTTTCTCCGGACGAACTGGCCCGGGCGAAGCGGTTCGTCGCGCGGAGCGTGCGGGATCGATACACCACGGCCCGCGCCGTCCTGCGAAATATCCTGGCGCAGTACGTTTCTGAAACACCGGCCGACCTGCATTTCAGCTATACCGAGTACGGCAAGCCCGACCTGGTACGACCCGCGACTTCCCTCCGGTTCAACGTATCCCATTCCCACGACCTGGCCGTTTACGCGCTGACCGCCGGCCAACCCCTCGGGGTCGACGTGGAATACCTTCACCGGCGCGCGATCGTCGACCGCCTGAAGATCGCCCACCGCTTTTTTTCAGATCGGGAATACAACGCGCTGGCGTCCCTGCCGTCTTACCGCCGCGACCACGCTTTCCTGGCCTGCTGGACGCGGAAAGAGGCCTTCGTCAAGGCCATCGGCCAGGGCCTGTCCTGTCCCCTCGACCAGTTCGACGTCACCGTCGACCCCAACGAACCGGCCGAACTGCTGGCCACGCACTGGGACGTCTCCGACGCGCAACGATGGTCCATGGCGTCTTTTGACCCCGGTCCGGGCTACATCGGAGCGCTTGCGGTGAAGACCAGGGACGTTCGTCTCTCGTTCTGGCAGTGGGACCATGAGCAGTTCGAGTGAACTTTGAATCCGTTACGAACGGCGCGGGTCCATTACGAGGAGCCCCCATGTCCGACAAATTCTGTCCGTTGAACCTGACCCCCGAGGAACTCATCGAATACACGCCGGACTGGGATGGCGAACGATTTCCCGACGGCCGGCCGAAGGTGCCGGACGGGATCATCGAGCGGACGAAAAACGTATCCATCACCCAGGCCTGGGGCGTGATGCGCGGCGCGGGCTACGAACACCAGTACGAAGGCGGTTGGCAGCGCACCCATCCCGGCAAGACGCTCGTGGGTCGGGCGGTGACGGCCATGTACATGCCACGGCGTCCAGCCATGCGCACGGTCATGGAAGCCAAAGGCGCCGCCCACGGCTGCATCGGCGACCAGATCTCCTGGCCTATTGACATGCTGGTGCCGGGCGACGTCTACGTGGCGGACACCTACGGCAAAGTAGACGAGGGACCCATCATCGGCGACAACCTGGCCACGGCCATCTACGCCAATTCGGGGAACGGGGTGGTATTCGACGGATCGGTCCGCGACCTGGAAGGCATTGAGGAACTGGACGACTTCGCCTGCTTCGTCCGGGGCTGGCACCCCTCCTACGCCTCACCCACCATCATGCTCCTGGGCGTCAACACGGCCGTACGCATCGGACAGGCCACGGTCATGCCGGGCGACGTGGTCCTGGGCAAGCGCGAAGGCGTCGTCTTCATCCCGCCCCACCTGGCGGAGACGGTGGTGAAGACCTCGGAACTCGTCCAGCTCAGGGACCTGTTCGGCAAGCAGCGGCTGCGGGAGGGCAAGTACACGCCCGGCCAGATTGACGACCGGTGGACGGACGAGATGGAGGCGGACTTCTCGGAATGGCTGGAGGGCCGCATGGACGAACTGCCCGTCCCGAAAGAGGCCATCCAGGAACTGCTGAAGGAGAGGACTTGGTGACGGAGGGGCTTCAGGCGCCGACTTTCGGCCTGCGCTCGAACGCGAATTCCATGATGCTCGCGTTTTCTACAGTCTGGATTCTTATTTCGACGTAAAACTGATACCTATGAGCATAGATTTACGCCCAAATGAGGACTAAACAGCTTCTTTTTACGTTTTAAGACGTTTCGGTTCCTCTTCGTCTTCTTCTTCATCCGCTCGCGCCTGGGCATTCTCCGCGCCCTCGACGTGGCCGTCCCGGCCGGCCTGGCTCTCCCGGCCGGCCTGGCTCTCATGGCCGTCCGTCAGCTTCTGAATGGCATGCGGGATGCCTTCCACCGGCGTCACTTCCGGCAATTCGCGCGTGACCGGTACATTCAACTCAGGGAATTTCTGCGCGGACGTGGCCACGCGCGAATCCCACGATCCAACACCTCGATTGTATCGGTCTATGGCCTGACCCAGCGCCTTCCCGACCGCGACATAGTGTCCGGCAAATACGGCCAGCCGCTCATGCATCTCCTTGCCCAGGTCGCTGATTTCCCGCGCCGTTTCGGCGACCCTGATCTGCTGCCAGGACATCTCCACGGCCTTGAGCAGGGCCAACAGGGCGGGCGGCGTCACGATGATTACGTTTTTTTCCAGCGCGCGCTCTGTCAACCCCGGCTCCCGTTCGATAGCGGGCAGGAAGGCGAATTCGGGCATGACCATTACCACCATGTCCGGTGTCGAAGACAGTACGCTCCAATATTCCTTCTTGGCCAGGGAGTCGATATGGGTCTTGACCTGGGTTACGTGAAGGTCGAGCGCCTGTGACTTCGCTTCCTCGTCCTTCGATTCGAATGCGTCCATCAGGGCGGACAGCGAAACCTTGGAGTCGAGGATCACGGTGCGCTCATGGGGCAGATGGACGATCACGTCCGTCCTGAGCCGCTCGCCTTCCGCGTCGAAAGAATCCTGCACGGTGAAATCGATGTCCTTCCTCAAGCCGGAGAGTTCAAGCACCCGTTCGAGCTGAGTCTCCCCCCAGCGGCCGCGCACGTCGGGCCGCTTGAGCGCGTTGGACAGCGTCTGGGCCTCGCCGGCGAGTTCCTTGTTGGTCTGCATGAGATTCAGCATCTGCGTACGGAATTCACCCGCGTTCTCGGCCCGGGCCTTGTCCAGCGACTCGATCTTCTCCGACAGCGGTTTGACCAGTTTCTCCACCGCCTCCTGCCGGGCTTTCAAGGTTTCCTCGGCACTCTCTTTGAATGACTCCTGCTGGGACTTCAGCACCTCCGACGATAGCGCTTTGAACGAATCTCTGAAACGCTTCTCCACCTCGTCGCGATCGCCGATACGTTCTTCCGCGTTTGCGAGTTTCTGACTCAGCTCGGCCCGTTCAATCTCCAGCTTCCGGACCTCATCGAGTGCTTTCTGAGCTTCGGCAAGTTGCTCGTGAACAAAAACGAGTTCTTTCTCCATCCCCAACTTCTCGCCGCTGAGCGTGTTTATTCTGTTGCTGTTTTTCAAACTCCATACCAGCACGCCGATTGCCGTTGCCAGGCTGACAAAGAAAGCGATGAGCAGGATGAGGGTCAATGTGTCCATGGGCGCTAACATACCTTAACAGAAGCGGCTATATCAAGGAGTAATCCGGTGGCCCGCGCTTACTTCAACATCCACTCCGCCGCCACCCTGGCCAGTTCTTCCATGACGGGTTCATCGGTGTTCCGGCGTTTCAACACCTTGAATCCATGATCCGCGGTATCGACGACGTGCAGGCGCGCATTCGCCAGGTCGTCCACGACCGGTTTCAGCAGGTCCAGGTCCGCCATCGAGTCCCGCTGTCCGGACAGGAACAGCATGGGTACCTCCACCGCCTTCAGGTGCTCGGCACGTTCCGTATTCGGCTTGCCCGCGTGCAGCGGAAAGGCGAAGAACACGATGCCGCGCAGCCCTTCGATGGGCTCGTTGGCGCTGGC